>JAGCFF010000117.1 GCA_017650285.1 Bacteroidales bacterium | reverse complement strand
AGTACGTGAAGCTCTGGAACTTGCTCTTCGCAGTCCCGAACGGGGGCTGGCGCGGACCAGTCGAAGCGCTTCTTATAATCTTCTCCCAGGGCAGTGAGGTTGCCGTCCTTTTCCGCGGAGGAGAATGCATCGTTCAGGTTAATACTTATTTTTGTAAAAAAACCACACAGTCATGACACTCGGAATAGACATCGGGGGCACCAACCTGGTCTTTGGTCTGGTCGAAAACGGTAGGATCCGGCGCAAGTTTTCTGTCCCTTCCTTCAAGAAGGAAGCAACCATGGAACAGACTCTCGAGTATCTCTCGGAGCAGATATCCAGTATCATTACCCGGGACACCACAAAGATAGGAGTCGGAGTCCCGACGCTGGTGGATGCCCATACCGGGGTGGTGTATGATGCGGGAAACATACCTTCCTGGAAGGTAGTCCCTCTAAAGGCTTATCTTGAGGAGCGCTTCGGAGTGCCGGTTTCTGTCGGCAACGACGCCAATTGCTTCGCGATGGCTGCCTATGGGGCCTATCCCGAGGATGCCAAGCCTGAAGTACTCGTGGGCATTACCCTCGGCACCGGTACCGGGCTCGGCATCGTGGACCGCGGCAGGCTGTTCTGCGGCGCCAACAGCGGCGCCGGAGAGCTCTGCAGCCTGCCCTACCGCGGCACTATGATCGAGGACTATTGCAGCAAGAAGTTCTTCGAGGGGAGGGGATGGGACAGCAAGGCGGCGGCTATGGCCGCCATCGGCGGCGACACCGCGGCCCGCGCCCTCTTCGATGAGTTCGGAATGCACCTCGGTGAACTCGTCTGCAACGTCCTGTATGCCTACGATCCCAGCCACATAGCATTCGGAGGAGGCATCGCGCATTCGCTGGATCTCTTCCGCCCTTCTATGGAAGCCTATGTACGGGAGCATTTCCCGTACAGCATTTCCGTTGACCATCTGACCATCGCCGCGTTTGCGGACGACGATTTCCCCGTAATCGGTGCATCACTTATCTAGACAAGCTTATGAAACCACTGTTCAATGGCATTTTCCTGATTTTGGCGCTAAGCGCCTGCGGGCAGACCGGCCGCATGGCTTCCGGTGACAGGAACGGCTTGGGCGAGGGATGGCAGCTCTCCCGCGAGGGCGCTGCCGCCACCTACGAGGCCGTGGCCCCTTCTACGGTTGCCGGTACCCTTTACGAAGCGGGCTTTTTCGGCGAGGACCTGCTTGAAGGACGCAACTACGAAAAAGTTGACAAATCCATATTTGACGAAACCTGGACCTATACGGCTTCTTTCGCCGGGAAGCCGGCCAAGGGGCAGCACGCTGAACTTGTGTTCGACGGACTTGACTACTATGCCGACATTTTCCTGAACGGCAGGCAGATAGCTTCGTCCGACACGACATTCGGAGTGTTCATCAAGCGGACTTATGACGTGACCAAACTCCTGAAGGGAAACAACAGGCTGGAAGTGAAGCTGCGCCGGGCACAGAAGGGTGATCTCAACATAGGCTTCGTGGACTGGAACCCGCGTCCCCTCGACGAGAGCATGGGCATCGTCCGTCCGGTCACCCTGCACACGACGGGGGCCGTGTCCATCGATGACGTCTATGTCATTCCGGACCTGGATGTGGAATCCTTCGCCACTGCAGACCTTAAAGTCCGCGTGACCTTGAGCAACAAGGAGAACCGCCCCGTCGAGGCCAGACTCATCCTCGACCTCGACGGAACGGCCTCCATACCGGTAGCTCTCGGTCCGCTGGAGAGCAAGAACGTCACCCTGACGCCAGCCGAGGCCTCCATCCTGCACATCGACAACCCGCGCGTATGGTGGACCTACGACCTGGGCACCCCGGAACTGTACAGCCTCGGAGTCAGGGTCGAGGTCGGTAAAACCGTCTCCGACACCGGCGGAGCCGCTTTCGGCATCCGTAAAATCGAAAGCCGCCTCACGGAGGACGGCTATCGCCAGTTCATCCTTAACGGTAAGGACATCCTCCTGAAGGGTGCTGGCTGGACCGACGATATCTTCCTGCTCGACACCCCGGAATCGATAGCGCGTCAGGTGGGGTACGTTAAGGACATGAACATGAACCTTATCCGCTTCGAGAACATCTGGGGCAAGGACGATACCGTATATGACCTGTGCGATGAACAGGGTGTCCTGGCCCTCGTGGGCTTCAGCTGCCAGTGGGAGTGGGAGGACTACTGCGGCCTTCCCGAGGTCAAGGGCTACGGCTGCATCAATACGCCAGAGTCCGAAGACCTCGCCGTCAAGTATTTCTACGACCAGGTGGTGCGCCTGCACAACCATCCTTCGGTCATCGCCTGGCTCACCGGCAGCGACCGCATCCCGAACCCCGGCCTGGAGGAGCGTTATCTTGCCATCTTCGATGCCGAGGACTACCGTCCTTATGTCTGCTCCGCAAAGAACCTGAAGAGCCTTGCCGGCTGGTCAGGTACCAAGATGGAGGGTCCCTATGAGTATGTGGCTCCCGACTATTGGTACAGGGACAAGGATGCCGGCGGTGCCT
>JAGCFF010000013.1 GCA_017650285.1 Bacteroidales bacterium | reverse complement strand
GTAGTTCACGCTCTTCTCAGGTCTGTTGATGTCGGTCAAAGCCGGATACTGCGGATATTGCCTGCCAATAAAATCCAGAAACTCAGGAACCGTAGGAATGTACGGCATCTGTCCGAGTTCCTCGGCAGGAATCATGTCATAGAAGTAGTTACTCATTTCTGTTAGGTTTGTTTTAGTTTTGAACGGGCACAAATATACTCATTTTTTGTACATTTGCCTTACACACTAAACCCTGACCTATGACCGTAAACATAAAGAAAGTAACTTCAAGACGCGATCTGCGCAAATTCATAAAATTCCCTTTTACACTCTATAAAGACAATCCATATTGGGTTCCGGCACTCACCGGAGACGAATTCGACACCTTCGACAAAAAGAAGAATGCCGCATTCGAATATTGCGAAGCCGACTGCTTCCTTGCCTATAAGGACGGCAAACCGGCAGGCCGTGTAGCTGCCATTATCAATCATAATGCGAACAAGAAGTGGGGCGATGTCGCCCGTTTCGGATGGCTGGATTTCATAGAAGACGAGGAAGTTCTCCGCGCACTAATCGGCACTGTGGAAGCCTGGGGCAAGGAGCGCGGTTGCACCTCTCTCAAGGGTCCCTGGGGCTTCACCGATATGGACAAGGAAGGCTCCCTTGTGGAAGGCTACGACAAGCTGTCTTCATTCACCTGCCTCTACAATTATCCCTACTACGATACTCTTCTCAAGAAAGTCGGCTTGGAAAGGGATGCCGACTGGACCCAGAGAATCGTATATATCCCTCAGGAGCCGCTGCCCTCATACCAGTATGCATCGCTCATCGAACAGAAATTCGGAGTCCACGCCGTCACCGGCCACAGCATGAAGGAAATGAACAGGCGATACGGAATGGAGATTTTCCACCTCTACAACGAGAGTTTCGCACCTCTTTATGAATTCGCTCCCCTGACAGACGAGCAGATCCGCCGCTACCTCAAGACATACGTTCCCATTCTCGACACCGACTTCATCTCGGTGGTAGTCAATGAGGAGGACAAGCCCGTCGGTTTCTGTTTCTGTGTGCCGACGCTTTCAACCGCTGTCAAGAAGAGCAACGGAAACCTGCTGCCCTTCGGATTCATACGCATCCTGCACGCACTCAAGCACAACGACACGCTTGAATCCCTGCTGATAGGCGTCCTTCCCGAATATCAGGGCAAGGGTGTCAGCCTGCTTATGTTCAAGCAGCTCCACGAAAACTGCATCAAGCGCGGAGTCACCAGGATGATAATGAACCCACAACTGGAAGAGAACTTCAAGGTCCAGACCCTCTTCGGGGAGTTCGAGACCGAGCTTTACACCGTCCGCCGCGCATACGTCAAATCCATCTAGCATATAAATCATTATGGACAGAAGAGATTTTATCAGAAAAACAGCTTTCGGAGCAGTAGGGCTCGCACTGACTCCGACACTGGCATCGGCGTTCAACTTAAATGACGCTCCTGCCCGCGTGAAGACCACTGCCGCCAGCGACAAGATTCGAATGGGTTTCATCGGCCTGGGACAACAGGCAATGTACCTGCTCAGCAGTTTTATGAAGATGGATGACGTGCAGGTGATTGCAGGCTGCGACGTCTATGACATCAAACGCGACCGTTTCTTGAAGACAGTCACCGAGTACTATCAGGATAAAGGTCTCAAGAAGGCCTCTCCCGCGATGTATGAGAACTACGAAGATCTCCTCTCAAGACAGGATATCGACGCTGTGGTGATAGCCACTCCCGACCATTGGCACGCCGGCATCGCCATAGCCGCCTGCAAGGCCGGCAAGGACATATACCTTGAGAAGCCGATGACTCTGACCGTTTATGAAGGCAAACAGCTCGTGAAGGCCGTCCGCAAATACAACCGCATCCTTCAGGTGGGCAGCCAGCAGCGTTCCAGTGAGGAATTTATCCACGCCGCCAACGTCGCACGCGAAGGAGATCTGGGCAAGATCCAGAAGATTGATGTCTTTGTGGGCCGCTGGGACGGACAGCCCTTCCCCGTTCCCCACAATTTCCCTGCACAGACACCGCCTGCAGGCCTGAACTGGGACAAATGGCTGGGTCCGATGACCGACAAGGCAACTTATTTCCCCGACATCGACCCGCTTCTCAATGAGAACGGCAAAGACACCTGCTGGGGTGCCTGGCGCTGGTACAAGCCCACAGGAGGCGGTTATATGACAGACTGGGGCGCTCATATGTTCGACATAGCGCAGTGGGCTGTCGGCAAGGACCTGTCAGGCCCTACCGAAATCATCCCTCCCGGATACAGTTTCTACAAGAACCTCACCTACAAATATGACAACGGCATCGTTGTGGAGGAGACTACTTTCGACGATTCCGGCCAGGGGCTCAAGATCTACGGAGAGAAAGGATGGATTGCCGTCCACCGCGGCAAACTGTACGCTTCCGATCCCAAGTTCGAGATGAAGGTCGGAGATAACGACGTTCCCTTCGAGGCGCGTGCCGGCCATCACCGCGTGTTCATCGAGAGCATCAGGTCCAGGATCGACCCGAACGTGCCCGTCGAGGTCGGCCATTCTTCCTGCACTATGTGCAACATCGGAATAATCGCCGGAGAACTTGGCCGTCCCCTCACCTGGAACCCCATAGTACAGAAATTTATGGACGACGACCAGGCCAACGCCCTGATGCACTATCAATACAGGCCCGGCTACGAACACCTGCTGGACGTTTGATAGTTCCATTTCCGTCCCGCTCTTACTGCATGAACTGCTTGTTTGAGGCTCGCAACCCTTTCCGCCAAAGTGTGCGTGGCTGAGGCAGCCCTGGATAGCGTCCAGGGGTGGTCGTCGCAACGCACTGCCCTTGCCAGGGGTGGTGCGCTTGCTGTATCCCCCTCTCTAGGTCGCTCTGAGCAAGACCTGCGCAGCACACTTTGGCGGAGAACAACCGCTCAGTTATAGGTCTTTGCGTGAGAATATACGTGCGAGCAGCGCGCCGCTGATGTTGTGCCATACGCTGAAAATGGCTCCAGGTATGGCGGCCATCGGAAAGGCTGCGAAATGTGTGGCGGCAAGAGAACTTGCCAGACCGCTGTTCTGCATCCCGACTTCGATGCTCAGCGCTTTCCCCTTGGCGGCTGGCAGCTTGAGCAGGGCCCCCAGACCATAGCCCAACGCATAGCCGCAGATATTGTGAAGCATCACCACCAGCAGTATTAGCATACCGCCGGCAAGGAGATTGGCCGCATTTGCAGAGACTACCGTCAGCACAATCGTTGCAATGGCCAGGGATGACAGCGCCGGAAGATAGTCCGCGGCCCAGGCTGAGATGCCTGGCCATATCTTCTTGACCAGCAATCCCAGTGCAATGGGAAGGATAACCACCCAGAGGATACTGAGGAACATACCCGCGACGTTGACCTCTATGCTCTTTCCGGCCAGCAGCAACACAAGCAGCGGCGTAATTATCGGGGCCAGAAGGGTGGAAACTGCCGTCATTCCGACTGACAGGGGAAGATCTCCTTTGGAGAGATATGTTATCACGTTGGAAGATGTTCCGCCAGGACAGCAGCCGACCAGGATGACGCCAAGGGCCAGCGCCTCATCCAGCGCAAAAAACTTGGTCAGCCCCCAGGCCAGCAGCGGCATCATAGTGAACTGGGCCACGCAACCCAGAAGGATGTCCTTTGGTCGGGCGAAGACGATTTTCAGGTCCCTGGCATTGAGCGTAAGGCCCATTCCGAACATCACCACGCCCAGCAGATAACTGATCATCGAGGGCCTGAGCACGCTGAATGCCGCCGGCCACAGCAGCGCCAGCACTGCGGCAAGCAGCACCAGAACTCCCATATGTTTCGCTATGAACCTACATATTTGTTTCATACCACTCTTCAAATATAGCAATAATCCGTATCAGAGATATTTACAAACCTCATCGTAGGGAAGCCGTACAAGAGAGGCAATCTGGCGGGAAGAGAGTCTCAAACGCTTCCGAAGTTGCTGGGCGAGACGTATCCTGCTCTGCGCATCCAGGCGGCGGACATCAGTAAAGCCGCACATCTCTTTCATCATCTCGCGGCAATGAAGTCTTGCCTCGGCGTCTTCTAGTGCCACTCCACGGACGGCGGCGATGCTCTCCTGGATCGCCTGGTCTCTGTTGCGGCTGCTTGCAAGAAATACCCGGAAGCAGTTTGCCGTCCTGTATATATTCTCGAAGTGCGCAACATCCACGTAATTGTCAGGCAGAAGGATATTGTTGCAAAGCAGCCATTCTGCGGGAATACGCCGGCGCGTTCCGAGTATCCTCTCAAGTTCCATTTTCGGCAAATCGCCAGCTCGCACTTTGGGAATTCTGTTGCCAAAATTGTCGTAAGACCATATCTGGCAATAACCTGGCCTGCGGAAATACATTGACCCGGTCCCCCATTGATAGTCATAAGGCATAATCTGCTTGCCATCTTTTGTCGGCTGAACTATCGTGTATGTTCCTACGCTCATAAGATAATCTTTATTATCTACAGCGATGATGTCAATTTCGATGTCTGCCCCTTGCCTGCTGCCTCGCACTATCCCCACATGATGCGCCCAAGTAGTTTCGAACATCGTCTTGAACTGAATACAGGAATCCTTTGTTCCATACATTAAGGAATGCAGATGGGTATCTTCAAGCGAAAAGCTCAGCACTGCCGCATCGCAGTTTGCCGCGCATACCCCGACCAGGTTGAAGGCATAACGGAAATCATCTTCGTTGAGAAGAAATTGCGGAGTCAATGCGCCATCTGAGCATAAGTGAAAATAGCCGGAACGGTCGGTGCCGTAAGAATCACGTATCATCATATCATCTGTTTTCTCTCGCCTCTATCGCTCGTCACCAACCTGATGACACGATGAGTTCGTATGGTCAAAGTTCAAAATAATATTTTATTCACGCAAGATGTTTTTCCGCCAAAGTGTGCGTGGCTGAGGCAGCCCTGGATAGCGTCCAGGGGTGGTCGTCGCAACGCACTGCCCTTGCCAGGGGTGGTGCGCTTGCTGTATCCCCCTCTCTAGGTCGCTCTGAGCGAGACCCGCGCAGCACACTTTGGCGGAAAGGATAAATTGCCTAAATTTGGGGGTTTTAAAAACCAGGCAGAATCAAATAACAACCATAATGACACAGAAAGTCCAAAAACTACTCAACGACTACCCTGCAGCAAGATGGGCGGCTCTCATCCTCATCGCGCTGATGATGTTCTTCGCCTATATGTTCGTGGACGTAATGTCTCCGCTCAAATCGCTCATCGAGAGCTCCCACGGATGGGACAGCGGAGTGTTCGGCACCTACGCGTCGGCTGAATACATCCTCAACGTGTTCGGATTCCTCATCATTGCAGGCATCATCCTCGACAAGATGGGCACCCGCTTCACCGGAGTCCTTTCAGCCTCCATTATGGTGGCCGGTGCTCTCATCAAATTCATAGGCATCAGCTCCTGGTTCCAGACCACGGGTTTCTGCAACTGGCTCAACAGCTGGTGGGTGGATATGCCCGGCAGCGCCAAGATGGCAGCACTCGGATTCATGATATTCGGCTGCGGCTGCGAGATGGCAGGCACCACGGTTTCCAAAGCTATCGCCAAATGGTTCAAAGGTAAGGAGATGGCCCTTGCAATGGGCCTCGAGATGGCTATCGCCCGCCTCGGCGTGTTCGCAGTGATGTGGCTTTCTCCCATCATCGCCGACCGTTTCGGCAACGCCAACGGCATCGTCAATGCAGGTGACAGCGCAGTCGCTTCTCTCGGCTTCTGCGGCGCGCTTCTGCTCATCGGACTGATCAACTTCATCATCTTCACCTTTATGGACCGCAAGCTCGACAAGCAGCTCGTGGCTGCAGGTCTGGCCACCGACGAGAAGTCTCCCGAAGACGAATTCCACGTATCGGACCTCGGCCAGATATTCTCAAGCAAGATGTTCTGGCTGGTGGCTCTGCTCTGCGTGCTCTACTACTCGGCAATCTTCCCGTTCCAGAGATATGCTCCGAACTTCCTTGAGGTGACTCTCGGAATCGACGCGACAGCGGCATCACGACTGTTCAGCTGCTTCCCCATCCTTGCGATGTGCCTCACTCCGCTGCTCGGAATCTTCCTGGACACCAAGGGCAAGGGCGCTTCGATGCTGATGATAGGTGCGGTAATTATGATTGTATGCCACCTGAGCTTCGCATTCCTGCTGCCTGCATTCCCCTACAAATGGCTGGCCCTCGCTCTCATCGTAATCCTTGGAGTGAGCTTCTCGCTCGTGCCCGCAGCCCTCTGGCCCAGCGTGCCCAAGATCATCGACGAGAAGGTGCTGGGAAGTGCATACTGCCTCATCTTCTGGGTGCAGAACATAGGCCTCTGCCTCGTTCCGCTGCTCATCGGCAAGCTCGTGGAATCCACCGGCGGCTATCTGGTTCCGATGATTGTGTTTTCAAGCTTCGGCGTGCTCGCGTTCATCTTCAGCATCCTGCTCAAGGTCGAGGACCGCAAGAAAGGATATGGACTCGAGAAACCCAATATCCAGAAATAGCGTCCAGCTGATGAAAAAAAGACCTCCGTTGCGCGGAGGTCTTTTTTTGTGCCCTGTGCCGAAGCGTCAGAACGGAAGGTCGTCGCTGTCGTCTCCGCCAAGGCTGTCGAGAGTGATGGGCTGAGCCGGCTGCTCAGGCTGAGGCTTGGGATATGCCGGAGCTGCAGCGCGGGGAGCGGGTGCCGGAGCCGGAGCACCCGGATCATTGTAGGCTCCGCCTGTGGGAACTGCAGAGTCACCTTTGCGGCCAAGCAGCTGGATGCTGTCGGCGAGGATTTCGGTGACATATCTTTTCTGACCGTTCTGGTCGTCCCAGCTGCGCGAACGGATGCGACCCTCAACGAATATCTGGCTGCCTTTGCGGATGAAATTCTCCGCCAGGTCGGCAAGCTGCCTCCACGCCACGATATTGTGCCATTCAGTCAGTTCCTTGGTTTCGCCGCTTCCGCGTTCTCTGAACCTTTCTGTTGTCGCGAGGGTAAAACTGGCTACAGAAGCACCTCCCTCCAGATGTCTTACATCGGGATCCTTCCCAACATTGCCGATCAAAAATACTTTGTTAAGTGCCATGATAATCGTGTTTAAAATCAGTTTCTAAAAGTACGATTAAGCAGCCAAAGAAACAAATTTTTTATGCCAGCATAAGGCTGAAGCTTTCGTCGCCCTGGGCTTCGAGCCATACTTCTCCGGGAATGTAGTCATAGCCGTGGCCCGCGGAGTATTGGGCATCGCGGTAGTTGGCTTCGAAGAGAGTCTTGCCTGCCAGGTTGCTGTCGTTCAGCTGGGGGATGGCGACCGGGACGCAGTAGATTATGAAGCTTACCGAATGCAGCACGGCTTCCAGCATTCCCAGCCCTATGGCAAGCATCGAGGCAGAACCCTGACGGCCGATATTGGCTGCAACGAAGCGGATGGCCCTGCTTTCGTCGCGGTTGGCGATAATGACATTGTGCCCTGAATCAGCCGCTGCAAGGGCGGCAGCTTTGGCGGCGCCTCCGCAACCCACCACGAGCACGTCTCCTTCGAAAGTCCTCCCTTCGAGGATCTGCCTCACTCCGAGATAGTCGGTGTTGTAGGCATACACCTTCCCTTCCACCTTCTTCAGCAGATTGGACGCACCGCAGGCTTTCACCACATCGTTGGGCACATCAGCGCGGGCTGCGGCAAGTTCCTTGAACGGAGTAGTGACGTTCACGGCGTCGTAGCCTTCGATGAAACGGTCGTATGCCTTGTCGAAATCAGCCTCTTCGATGAGCTCGTAGCTGTGCTCGCCGCCGGGATAGGCAGCAGCGAAGAGAGCCGGGCTCTGGCTGTGGGAAATGGGATGTCCTATGAGGCCGAATTTCATTTTGCAGCTTGTTTCTGGCGGACAGCTTCGTAGCTGAGTATCGCCACGGAGGTCGATACATTCAGGGAGTCGAGCTTGCCCAGCATCGGGATCATTATCTTGCGGTCGGAACGTTCTCTCCAGAACTCGCGGAGCCCCAGGGATTCGGTGCCGAACACGACGGCGGTGGGCCGTCTGAAATCGATATCGTAGTATGGTGAGGAATCCTGCAGCTGGGCTGTCAGGATCTGGAAGCCTTTGGAATGCAGCCACTCGAAGGCATCTTCGGACGAGCAGGCAGCAACGGGAACAGTGAATATCCCGCCGATGGAAGCTCTTATGAGGTTCGGGTTGTAGAGGTCCGTAAGGGGGTCGCACACTATCACTGCCGCTGCGCCGGAAGCGTCTGCTGTACGCAGCACAGCTCCCAGGTTGCCGGGTTTCTCGACAGACTCCAGCACGATCACGAACGGAGCACCGGCGGCATCCACGCTGATGTTAGCCAGTCCGAGTTCCCTTGAACGGAAGACTGCGACCAGGCCTTCTGTCGTACCGCGGTATGCCATCCTGGAATATACATTCTCGGATATGCCCACGAATTCGGCAGAAGCGTCGCCGAACAGTCCGGCCACCTCAGCCTCCGGGATTATCTGCGGACAGTAGAAAACAGTCCTGGGAACGAAACCGCCTTTCAGGCAGGCTGAGATCTCACGGCGTCCTTCCACTGTGAACAGGCCCGACTCGCGTCTGTAGCGCGATTTCTCGCCAAGCAGGATAACCTCCCTGACGCGGGGGTTTGCAGTGGAAGTGATCTGTTCCATTACTCTGACTTTTCAGACTTTTCGGTCTTTTCAGGCCTCATCTGGGGGAAGAACAGGACGTCCTGGATGGTCTGCGAATTGGTCATGAACATAGTAAGGCGGTCGATGCCCATTCCGAGTCCTGAAGTCGGAGGCATTCCGTATTCGAGGGCGCGCACGAAGTCCATATCGATGTACATCGCTTCGTCATCACCCTTTGCCTTGAGACGGGCCTGGGCCTCGAAACGCTCGAACTGGTCGATGGGATCGTTGAGCTCGCTGTATGCGTTGGCCAGCTCCTTGCCGTTCACGAAGAGCTCGAAACGCTCGGTGAGGGCAGGATTCTCGCGGTGACGCTTGGTCAGGGGCGACATCTCCACCGGATAGTCGGTGATGAAGGTAGGCTGTATGAGGTTCTTCTCGCAATATTCTCCGAAGAGGGCGTCCACGAGCTTTCCATAGCCGAATGAAGGATCGGTGGGAACTTTCTTCTCCTTGCAGACCTTGCGGAGCTCATCTTCGCTCATTCCGGCGATGTCGACACCTGCATATTCCTTGATTGCCTCGAGCATCGGCAGGCGGCGGTACGGAGCCTTGAACTCTATCTCGTTGCCCCATACGTCGAACTTGGTGCAGCCGTTGGTGGCGACCGCAATCTTCTCGAGCATATTCTCCACGAAACGCATCATCCACTTGTAGTCCTTGTAGGCGACGTAGATCTCCATACAGGTGAACTCGGGGTTATGGGTGCGGTCCATGCCTTCGTTGCGGAAATCCTTGGCAAACTCGTAGACTCCGTTGAAGCCTCCGACAATCAGCCTCTTGAGGTACAGCTCGTTGGCTATCCTGAGGTAGAGGGGAATGTCGAGGGTGTTGTGATGGGTCACGAAAGGCCTTGCTGTGGCACCGCCGGGAATGGGCTGGAGGATCGGGGTCTCGACCTCGAGGCAGCCGTTCTCGTTGAAATACTCACGCATAGTGGCGATGATCTTCGCCCTCTTCTCGAAAGTCTCCTTCACCTGCGGATTGACGATGAGGTCGACATAGCGCATACGGTAGCGGAGCTCGGGGTCGTTGAAGCCGTCGTGCACGGTTCCGTCAGCGTCGGTCTTGACAATCGGGAGCACGCGCAGGCTCTTGCTGAGTACGGTAAGGGTCTTGGCGTGGATGGAAAGCTGGCCTGTCTGGGTAATGAAGGCATAACCTGTGATACCGACCACGTCACCGATGTCAAGAAGTTTCTTGAAAACGGTGTTGTACATCGTCTTGTCTTCGCCGGGGCAGATCTCGTCCCTCTTGACATACACCTGGATGCGTCCATCGGCATCCTGGAGTTCCATAAAGGAGGCGGCGCCCATAATGCGGCGGCTCATGATGCGGCCTGCTATCACTACGTCATCGAAATTGCCTTTCTCTGCGTCATATCCGGCCTTGATCGCTGAGCTGGAAGTATTGACAGGATACTCCGCGGCAGGATAAGGTTCAATGCCCAGTTCCCTGAGTTTAACAAGGGAGTCGCGTCTGTTCTGTTCCTGCTCGTTGAGTGTTGTATTTTCCATAATCGGTATCTTTTTTTACTATTTATCTGATTTGGGCAAAAATAGTCCTTTTTTTTGAAAAAAATAATGGATATATTTGCGAATTGTGACATTATAGGCGAAACATCCGTTATGACCCCGATAGCTGAGAAAAAGTGGATTGTGAAAGAGCCCGGCAACCCGGCCCTTGTGCGTCAGCTCGCACAGGAGCTTGGCATTGACCAGGTTCTGGCCAACCTGCTTGTCCAGCGCGGCATCACGACCTATGAAGACGCGATGGAATTCTTCCGTCCCGACCTCTCGATGCTCCACAACCCTTTCCTGATGCTCGATATGGACAAAGCCGTGGAAAGGATACACAAGGCAGTCGAGTCGAAGGAGAAGATCCTCATCTACGGAGACTATGACGTGGACGGCACCACCGCAGTCGCCCTGATGTACACATTCCTCAGCCAGGTGACCGACAATCTGGAATACTACATTCCCGACCGTTACGACGAGGGCTACGGCGTTTCCTACAAAGGTATCGACTGGGCCGTGAAGAAGAAATGCAGCCTGATAATCTGCCTCGACTGCGGCATCAAGGCCATAGAGAAGGTGAAATATGCGGCTGACCGCGGCATAGACTTCATCATCTGCGACCATCACCTGCCTGACGTGGAGCTTCCGCCCGCAGTGGCCGTGCTCGACCCCAAGAGGACCGACAGCACCTACCCCTTCGACGACCTGTCCGGCTGCGGAGTGGGATTCAAGCTGGCCCAGGCCTATGCAGCCACCTACGACATCTCGAAGGAGAGCGTCCTCGAGTTGCTCGACCTGCTGGCCGTCAGCATCGCTTCCGACCTGGTTTCAATCACCGGAGAGAACCGCATACTTGCATACTACGGCCTCAAGAGGCTCAACTCCAACCCCCGCAAGGGTCTCCAGTCCATAATCAAGCTCTCGGGGCTCGACAAGCACGTGATCACCATCGACGAGATCGTCTTCAAGATCGGACCGCGCATCAACGCTGCCGGCCGTATGGAGTCCGGAAGGACCGCCGTCGACCTGCTCATCTGCCGCAATGACGAAGACGCCCGCAAGATCGGCGACGAAATCAACGAGCACAACAACGAGCGCAAGAGCATCGACCGCGAGATCACCTACGAGGCTGTGAACATGGTGCGCAACAATCCAGCGTTCGACGGCAAGAAATCCACCATAGTCTACAATCCTTCCTGGCATAAGGGTGTAGTCGGAATCGTGGCGTCCAGACTGGTGGAGGCCTACTACCGCCCTACCATCGTCCTCACGAAATCCAACGGCTACATCACCGGCTCGGCCCGTTCCATCGCCGGGTTCGACCTCTACGAAGCCATCGAGTCCTGCTCGGACCTGCTGGAAAACTTCGGAGGCCATATGTATGCCGCCGGCCTCACTATGAGGGAGGAAAAACTGCCGGAGTTCTGCCGACGCTTTGAAGAGACCGTCGAGAAGATGATCGACGACGATATGCTCACCCCTATCGTAAACATCGACACCTATCTCGACTTCAAACAGATAACACCCAAATTCTTCCGCGTACTCAAGCAGTTCCAGCCGTTCGGCCCCGGCAACCAGTCTCCGGTATTCATCTCGGAGAACGTTTATGACAACGGCAACGGCCGCAAGGTCGGTTCAGACAACGGTCACCTCAAACTTGAGCTCATCCAGGAAGATTCGGCATACCTGCCGATTTCGGCCATCGCGTTCAACAAGTCCAACCACTTCGAGCATCTGCATTCCGGCAACCCTGTCGACATCTGCTACTCGATAGCCGAGAACTATTACCGCGGACTGGCCAACATCCAGCTCAGGATAAAAGACATTAAAGACAAAGAGGACATTTTCAGGAACTGATTTATATTTCCATTACTATATGAAGAAACTCGACGTAGTTCTCGGATTGCAATGGGGCGACGAAGGCAAAGGCAAGGTCGTGGACGTCCTTGCCGGCTCCTATCCGGTAATTGCCCGCTTCCAGGGCGGTCCGAACGCAGGACACTCAATACATTTCGAAGGCAAGACATTCGTGCTGCGCAGCATTCCCTCGGGAGTGTTCCGCGCTGACACCATTAATATAATAGGTAACGGCGTAGTGCTCGATCCCGTCACTTTCCGCGAGGAATGCGAGAACATCCGTGCCGCCGGCATCGACATCCACAGCCGTCTGGTCATCGCCAAGAAGGCCCACCTGATCCTCCCGACCCACCGTATGCTCGACGCCGCCCAGGAGGCAGCCAAAGGCGCATCGAAGATCGGATCCACCCTCAAAGGCATCGGCCCGACCTACACCGACAAGATAGCCCGCAACGGCCTGCGCGTGGGAGACATCCTCGCCGCAGACTTCCGCCGCCGCTATGAGAATCTCCGTACAAAGCATTTCGAGATGCTCCGCCAGCTGAACTACAGCTGTGACGTGGCCGAGATGGAGGCCGCCTGGTTCGACGCCATCGAATACCTGAAGACCTTCAAGCTCGTCAGCGCAGAGTATTTCACCGACGAATGTCTCAAGGCAGACCACGCAATCCTGGCAGAGGGCGCACAGGGCAGTATGCTCGACATCGACTACGGCTCATATCCTTTCGTCACCTCTTCCAACACAGTGTGCGCAGGCGCCTGCACAGGCCTCGGCCTCGCTCCCGGAAGGGTCGGTTCGGTCTATGGCATATTCAAGGCATACTGCACCCGCGTGGGCAGCGGCCCCTTCCCCACCGAACTGTTCGACGCCACCGGCGAAGAACTCCGCAGGAAAGGCTATGAATTCGGAGCCGTTACAGGCCGTCCCCGCCGCACAGGCTGGCTCGACCTCGTGGCCCTCAGATATACAGTGATGATCAACGGCGTCACCAACCTCATTATGATGAAATCCGACGTCCTCGACGACTTCGACGTCATCAAGGCCGCAGTGGAATACGAGGTTGACGGCAAGCGCACCTCAGAGGTTCCCGCCGACACCTTCGCCGACATCACTCCCGTCTACAGGGAGTTCAAGGGCTGGAAAGCCGATATCTCCGCAGCGACATCCGAGGACCAGCTTCCCGCTGCATTCAAGGACTACATCAAGTTCATCGAAGACTATCTCGGAGTTCCTGTCACCATCCTTTCAGTAGGCCCCGACAGGGACCAGACAATTTTCAGATAGACCGTCTTGGCGAACATACTCGAGCATATCGATTCTCCCGCCGACCTCAAGTCCCTCTCTACAGAGGAACTGGAGCAGCTGTGCGAAGAAATCAGACAATATATAATAAGGTGCTGCGCCGACCATCCCGGCCATATAGGGTCGAGTCTCGGCGCGATCGAGATTGCCGTGGCCCTGCACAAGGTGTACGACACCCCTCAGGACAAGATTGTCTGGGATGTCGGGCATCAGGCCTATGCGCACAAGATAATCACCGGCCGCCGCGAGGCATTTATGCACAACCGCGAGATGGGCGGCATCTCAGGATTTCCGAAGATGAGCGAAAGCCCCTACGACTCTTTCGGCGTAGGGCACGCATCCACCTCCATATCGGCAGCCCTCGGACTGGCCGTAGCTGACGAGAAGCTCGGAAGCCCCGCGAAGCACATCGCCGTCATCGGCGACGGAGCCCTTACCGGAGGACTTGCCTTCGAAGGCCTCAACAACGCAGGAGGTCTCAAGGCCGACATCCTCGTGATCCTCAACGACAACCAGATTTCGATCGACCAGAGCACCGGAGGGCTTCACAACACCCTCATCAAGATAACCACAGGCAAGCGCTACAACAAGCTGAAGGATGACGTATGGAGCGCCCTGGGCGCGACCAGGCTGCGCCGCAGCATCCAGAGGATGGTCAAGAACGCCAAGAGGGCCTTCATCAAGACATCCGAGGTGAACTCGATGTTCGACTCCCTCGGCTTCAGGTATTTCGGTCCTGTCGACGGAAACGACGTAGAAGCCCTCGTCACCGTTCTTTCTAGGCTAAAGGCGATAAAGGGCCCCAAGCTGCTCCACGTGATAACCACCAAGGGAGCTGGATACAAGCCTGCCGAAGACAACCCTACCGTATGGCACGCACCCGGACACTACGACCCCGAAACCGGTGAAACCATCAAGCAGGACGAAAAGACCGCACGCTATCAGGACGTCTTCGGAAAGACCGTCACCAGACTGGCACACGAGGACAGAAGGATAGTCGGAATAACCCCCGCGATGCTCAGCGGAAGCGGCCTGAGCATAATGAACGCCGAGATGCCGGACAGAGTGTTCGACGTAGGCATAGCCGAAGGCCACGCGGTGACCTTCTCGGCAGGCCTGGCCGCCGGAGGGATGCTGCCCTTCTGCTGCATCTATTCTTCATTTATGCAGAGAGCATATGACAACGTGATCCACGACGTGGCGCTGCAAAACCTCAAGGTAATCTTCTGCCTCGACAGGGCCGGACTTGTCGGCGAAGACGGAGCCACCCACCACGGCGTGTTCGACCTGGCCGCATTCAGGCCCGTACCGAACCTGGTCATAGCTTCGCCCCGTGACGAGAAGGAACTTGCCGACCTGCTCTACAGCGCAACTTTCGACCACTATCCCGCCACCATCATACGATACCCCCGCGGCCGCGGCATCGGCACCCCCTGGGAGAACGAGCCGTTCGACAAGATCCTGCCGGGCAGGGCGCAACTGCTGCACAAGGAAGCTGACGCCAAGGTTGCCGTGCTTTCCATAGGACCGGTAGCCGACAAATGCCGCCAGGCGATAGAAGAAGCCAACGCCAAGGGTGTCGGAGTGATCCATTACGATATGCGCTTCCTCAAGCCGCTCGACACCGATGCGCTTGACGATGTCCGTTCCAAGGTCGATGCCATACTCACCGTCGAGGACGGATGCAAGGAAGGCGGGCTGCACGGAGCAGTGGCAGAGTACCTTGCCGACAACAAGGCTGAATGCAGGCTCGAGGGCCTCGGAGTTCCTGACGAGTTCATATCACAAGGCTCCAGGGAGCAACTTTTCGACTATTGCGGCTATAACACCAAAGACATTTTGAACGCTATTTTATCATTAGGTAAAAATTAATGGATTTTTTTTGGTGTTTAATCTAAATCGTTTATCTTTGCAGTCCCGAAAAAGAGCGTATAAGATTGCCGATATAGCTCAGTCGGTAGAGCAGCTGTTTTGTAAACAGCAGGTCGGGGGTTCGAATCCGTCTATCGGCTCTAGGAATTGAAATACTGGGGAGATACCAGAGTGGCCAAATGGGGCAGACTGTAAATCTGCTGGCGCACGCCTACGGTGGTTCGAATCCATCTCTCCCCACAAAATATAATTCAGGCGGAAATGTTGTGACACAGTTGCTATTGCAGCATTACCGCTTTTTTTATAAAAGTAATTTGAAAGGTTGCGCGGAAGTAGCTCAGTCGGTAGAGCATCAGCCTTCCAAGCTGAGGGTCGCGGGTTCGAACCTCGTCTTCCGCTCCAGTAATTTGCTGGTGTAGCTCAGGGGTAGAGCGCTTCCTTGGTAAGGAAGAGGTCGTGAGTTCAATTCTCACCACCAGCTCAATTGAAGAAAGAATTTATATTTTACATATTAAAGCTTTAAATCATGGCAAAAGAAACGTTCAAAAGGGATAAACCCCACGTAAACATCGGTACCATCGGTCACGTTGACCACGGTAAAACTACTCTGACCGCCGCCATCACTCAGGTATTGGCAAAGAAAGGTCTTTCTGAAGTTCGTTCATTCGACTCAATCGACAACGCTCCTGAAGAGAAAGAGCGTGGTATCACCATCAACACCGCTCACATCGAGTATCAGACTGCTACCCGTCACTACGCACACGTAGACTGCCCGGGTCACGCCGACTATGTGAAGAACATGGTAACTGGTGCTGCTCAGATGGATGGTGCTATCCTCGTAGTTGCCGCTACTGATGGTCCTATGCCTCAGACTCGCGAGCACATCCTCCTCGCCCGTCAGGTGAACGTTCCGAGAATCCTTGTGTTCATGAACAAGGTTGACCTCGTTGACGACGCTGAAATGCTCGACCTCGTAGAAATGGAAATCCGCGAACTCCTCGCTTTCTATAAATTCGATGAGAACTGCCCGGTTATCCGTGGTTCAGCTCTTGGTGCTCTTAACGGTGATCCTCACTGGGAGGATGTCGTTATGCAGCTTATGGACGCTGTTGACGAGTACATTCCGCTGCCGAAGCGTGACGTCGACAAACCGTTCCTTATGCCTATCGAGGATATCTTCTCAATCACTGGTCGTGGTACCGTTGCTACCGGCCGTATCGAGACAGGTGTCGTTAAGGTTGGTGACGAAGTTCAGATCATCGGTCTTGGCGAAGAGCCTCGCAAATCAGTCGTTACCGGTGTCGAGATGTTCCGCAAGATCCTTGACACAGGTGAAGCTGGTGACAACGTAGGTCTTCTCCTCCGTGGCGTTGACAAGAAGGAAGTTAAACGTGGTCAGGTAATCGCTCACCCGAACACCATCACTCCTCACAAAGAGTTCAAGGCTCAGATTTACGTATTGAAGAAAGACGAAGGTGGCCGTCACACTCCGTTCCACAACAAGTATCGTCCGCAGTTCTTCATCCGTACTCTTGACATCACCGGTGAAATCACTCTTCCTGAAGGAACCGAGATGGTTATGCCTGGCGATAACGTAGAAATCAAAGTCGAGCTCATCTACCCTGTTGCTATCAACGAAGGTCTCCAGTTCGCTATCCGCGAAGGTGGTCGTACCGTTGGTGCAGGTCAGGTAATCGGTCTGCTTGACTAAGACCATACTGGTCTAGGGGAATAGAACAAGGGTAGTTCAGCGGTCTCCAAAACCGTCGATGTGGGTTCGAATCCTGCTTCCCCTGCAAATGCCGGATAGTTACGGATCCGGTTGTTATTAACCGGCCGGAAAGGAAGCTTCCACCCTTCGAGGCCAACAAAATAATAACAATGAGTAAACTCGGTACTTACGTTAAAGAGTCTTATAAAGAGTTGACCACCAAGGTCACCTGGCCCACTTGGGACAAGCTTCAGAGCTCAGCCATCATCGTTATGGTTGCTTCTGTAGTGTGCGCCGTCGTTATCTGGGCTATGGATTTCGTCTTCAAGACCATCATGACTGGTATCTACCAATTGTAACCATGAGCGAAACAGCCAAAAAATGGTACGTAGTCCGTACCGCAGGCGGCAAAGAGAAGAAAGCCAAGGAATATATCGAAAAAGAGATTGAGATCCACGGATTGCAGAATCTGGTATCTCAGGTCTTCATTCCCACCGAGAAATATTTCGAGATCAAAAACGGAAAAAGAGTAAGTGCGGAAAGGATATTCTTCCCCGGTTACATTCTCGTTGAAGCCAACCTTACGGGCGAAATCGAACACCTGATCAAGAACATTCCCTTCGTTGCGGGTTTCCTCTCTGAGAAGACCGGCGGCAAGG
>JAGCFF010000116.1 GCA_017650285.1 Bacteroidales bacterium | reverse complement strand
AGGTGTTCTGGAGCAGGTCGTTGGCATCTTCGTGGCTGGCGACGAGCTTGCGGATGTGCCAGTAGAGCTGTTCGCCGTATTGGCGCACAAGCAGGTTGAACGCCTGGTTGCGCTCACCGCTGCGATACAACTCCAATATCCGTTTGTCGTCGATCATTTCAATCATCAATCACCGAAGGTAGCGATTTTTCATCAAAATGTGTACCTTTGTTTAAAGAGGAGACATACAGAAGCATCAAAATGAGAATACTCGTAGCGGGAAGTTTTACTACTTACGATATATATGCTAAGGCTTTTGCGGAGGCTTTCCGCAGACTTGGGCACGAGGTGTATAGTTTTGATACCGACCGTTTCGAGATGAATGAGGACAACCCGTTCAAGGTCGCTGTCGGCAAAGTGAAGCGTCACTGGCTTCTCGGACCGGCCATAGGTGCGGCCAGCAGGGCCCTGAAGCGGGAAGTCAGGGAGTTCAAGCCCGATCTCGTATTCCTCTACCACTGCTATTTCTTCCATCCTTCAGCTGTCAGGGCAATCAGCCGTCTGACGACGGTTTTCTCCTATGAGAACGACGACCCCTTCGAGAAGCGCAACGACAAGCCGAATCCCGCCTATTACCTGGCGTCAGCCCGGTATTGCCGCCTGAATTATGTGTTCCGCCGCAAGAACATAGAAGATTTTGCACGCATCGGAGTGGACAACGCCAAGGTGCTCCTTCCATATTACACCGAAACCCGCAACTTCCCTATAGCTTGCGAGAAGGATATCCCCCTTGCCTTTGTGGGACACGGCGAGGATGACGGCCGCGACGTGATGATCAAGGCTCTGCTGGACGCAGGTCTGCCTTTCAGGCTCTACGGTTATGAGTACTGCTGGTCGAAATCGCCGCTGTGGCCCCAGTTGAAGAATTATTATCACGGTCAGGCCAATGGAGATATGTACAATACCATCCTGAACAGAGTGAAGGTTGCCCTTGTTTTCTTCTCGAAGAAAAACAACGACACGTATACTACTCGCAGTTTCGAGTTGCCGGTGACAAAGACCGTGATGCTGAGTGAATATACTGCCGATATGGACAGTTTCTGGCCGGAGGATGAGTGTTGTGTCTATTTCCGCAACAGGGATGAACTGGTTCAGAAAGCGAAGTGGCTGCTGGAAAATCCTAAGCAGATGCAGGTCATCGCCGACAATGCGTTCAACCGTCTCAAGGCGCTGGGATGCTCGGAGACCGACCGCGTGCGTGAAGTCCTGGCTGATTACGAGGCGATCGTCAAAGGTAATAGTCTCCCGTAAGTTTCCTGAAATCTTCGCTGCCTATCGTGAGGCTGGTCTCTGACGGCTGGCAGCAGGGCGTGCGTCCGATCTCTGCGAGAAGCCGTGAGGGTGCTTTGCGTTCCGTGGTGCGCACAAGGCAGCGGCGGGTGAACGCCATACCGGCCTTGTCCATAGCTGCCTGCAGGTCCGCTTCCCGGGCCGTCGGCAGGATGAGCGACAGCCTTCCCTGCGGAGCCAGCAACAGTGCCGCAGCCTGCAGGATGTCGTCCAGCGTCAGTTCCGAATCCCTCCTGGCTGCTGTGCGCTGTGCTCCGGACGGGATTATGCTCTTCCCTGTGATATAATAAGGAGGGTTCGACACGATGACGTCGAACTCCCCGTCGTGACCTTCCGCCACGAAGCCGTCGAGAGTCAGCGGCAGTGCCGACAGCTGCTCCGCCCAGGGCGATGCGGCGAAATTGTCCGCCGCCTGCGCCGCGGCTTCCGCGTCGATGTCGATGGCGCTTATATGAAAACGGCGATCGCCCCGGGCTGCACATCTCTGTGCCGCCATCAGGGCGATCAGTCCCGATCCTGTGCCGATGTCAAGCAGCCTGCCTGCTCCTTCGCAGGAAACCCAGGCTCCCAGAAGGATTCCGTCGGTGCCCACTTTCATCGCGCACCGCGCGTCGTCCACTGAGAACTGCCTGAAACGCACTGCTACTCGTCTTTCTCTTCCTCTTCGTAAGCCTTGAGGAGCTTCTCCTGAACGTCCATCGGAACCTGCTGGTACTCGATGAAGCTCATAGTGAAGGTAGCGCGGCCTGAAGTGAGGGAGCTGAGGGTAGTTGAATACTTGTAGAGCTCTGCCAGAGGAACGCGGGCCTTGAGGATCTGGAAGCCTTTCTCGCTGCCCATACCTTCGATGATACCGCGACGGTTCTGGATGTCGCTCATCACATCACCCATGCAGTCGCCGGGAACCATTACCTCCACGAGGTAGATAGGCTCGAGAAGCTTCGGACCAGCCTGCTTGAAGGCGTCCTTGAAAGCGTTGCGGCCTGCGATGATGAAGGCGATTTCCTTAGAGTCAACCGGGTGCATCTTACCGTCGTAGATGTATACGCGGATGTCGCGTGCATAAGAACCGGTCAGAGGGCCTTCCTCCATCTTCTGCATGATACCTTTCTTGATGGCGGGCATAAAGCCTGCATCGATGGCACCGCCGACTACGCAGTTGACGAACTCGAACTTGCCGCCCCAGTCGAGGGTAGATTCTTCCTTACCCTTGATGGTGAGCTGAGTGTCCTTGCCGTCGATCTTGAAGCGGCCTGTAGGCTCGACACCTTCCACGATAGGCTCCACGAGGAGAACTACGCGGCCGTACTGACCTGCACCACCTGACTGTTTCTTGTGGGTGTATTCAGCGGTAGCGACCTTGGTGATGGTCTCGCGGTAAGGGATCTTCGGAGCGAAGAGCTCGACGTCGATCTTATAGTCGTTGTTGATATGCCATTTGAGGATATTGATGTGCTGCTCGCCCATACCGTTGATGATGGTCTGGCGGAGTTCCTTAGAGTACTCGATACGCATTGTAGGATCCTCTGCGCCGGCGCGGTTGAGGGCCTCGCCGAGTTTCTCCTCGTCTTTCTCGTCGACAGCCTTGACTGCGCAGCGATACTTGCTCTGCGGATACTCGATGGGCGGGAATACCTTGTCGTAACCAGGAGTGTTGAGGGTCTGGTTGTTCTTGACAGCTTTCAGCTTCACGGTACATCCGAGGTCGCCGGCTGCAAGCTCGGTAACTCTCTCTTTCTTCTTGCCTGCTACGGCGTAGAGAGTGGTGATGCGCTCCTTCGAGTCGTTAGACATATTGATGAAGTCTTCACCTTCACCAACCTTGCCTGAAAGAACCTTGAAGTATACCACGTCGCCGAGGTGCTGCTCGAGGGCAGTCTTGTAGACGAACAGAGAGGTCTTGCCAGCGGGATCTTCCTTCGGGGCGGGAGCCACCTCGGTGAGGAATTCCATCAGACGCTGAACGCCGATGTCCTTCTTGCCGCATACGCAGAATACAGGGTAGAGGGTGCCGTTCACGAAACCGATGTTGAGACCTTTGTGCATCTCTTCCTCGCTGAGCTCGCCTGCGTCGAAGAATTTCTCCATCAGGGCCTCGTCGCTCTCGGCTGCCATTTCCATCAGTTCGGCGCGCATATCTTCGGCCTTTGACATCAGGTCGGCGGGAACGTCGCTGATTTCGCACTTGCCGTCTTCACCGCTGAATTTGTACATCTTCATCTTGAGTACGTCGACGAAGCTGTTGAACTCAACGCCTGCGTTTACAGGGAACTGGAAGATGGTGGGCTTGCTGCCGAATGCCTGGTGCAGGCTGTCGATGGTGTTGTCCCAGTTCGACTTGTCGGTGTCGAGCTGGTTGACAGCGATGATCATCGGCATCTTGTGCTCTTCTGCGTAACGGCCCATGATCTCGGTGCCTACCTCGACGCCCTGACCTGCGTTGATGGTCATTATGGCTGAGTCGCAAACGTTGAGGGCTGAAATCACACCACCGATATAGTCATCTGCACCCGGAGTGTCGATGAAATTGATCTTATGGTCCTTGAACTCTGCGTAGAGCGGAGTCGAATAGATTGAACGTTGATAGAGCTGTTCAACCTCGGTGTTGTCGGAAACTGTGGTCTTGCCTTCGACAGTACCGCGGCGGTCGATGACCTTGCCTTCATACAGCATCGCCTCTGCGAGAGTGGTCTTACCGCTGCGGGTTCCACCTATGAGTACGACGTTGCGAATCTTGTCAGTAGTGTAATTTTTCATTATCAGGTATTAATTATTTGATTATTTAATATTTACCGCTTTTTCTGGAGCCGACAAATATAGGTAATTAATAACACAAAACCAAACACCTATTTTTATGGCATTTTGTTACATTTGTGAAAACTATCCAAAAGACCATGAAAACACTCAAAAGTATCGTCCTGGCATTGGCAGTGACGCTCATATCGGCGCCGGCTCTGGCCGACGAAGGTATGTGGCTGCTTCCCCTGCTGGAGAAGATGAACATCAAGACAATGCAGCAGATGGGCTGCCAGCTTTCCGCATCTGACATTTACAATATCAACAATTCGTCCCTCAAGGATGCCGTGGTGCATTTCGGCGGCGGATGTACGGGCGAAGTGGTTTCTTCGCAGGGCCTGCTTCTGACCAACCATCACTGCGGCTACAGCGTCATCCAGCGCCTCAGCACCGTCGAGCACGACTATCTCACCGACGGCTACTGGGCTATGAGCTTCAGCGAGGAGCTGCCCGCCCCCGGCCTGACCGTGACCTTCATGCAGAGCATGACAGACGTCACCAAGCAGCTCGAGAAGGCCGCCCGCAAGGCTAAGGACGAGAACCAGCGCGACAGCCTGATGAGCGTTGCCGCCCAGCAGCTGATCTCTGCGGCTACCGGTGACAACAAGTTCCTCACCGCCACCGTCTCAGCTCTCTATGGAGGCAACTACTACTATCTGATCGTCTACAAGACCTACCGCGACGTCCGTTTCGTGGGTGCTCCCCCGAGCTCGATCGGTAAGTTCGGTGCCGACACCGACAACTGGATGTGGCCGCGCCATACCTGCGACTTCTCTATGTTCCGCATCTATTCCGACAAGGACGGCAACCCTGCCGAGTACTCGCCGGACAATGTGCCCTACAACCCTGCAACCCACCTGACCATATCTCTCAAAGGCATCCAGGAAGGTGACTTCTCTATGATAATGGGTTATCCCGGCAGCACCAACCGCTACCTCACCGGTCCCGAAATCGGAATGGTAAGGGCTGGCAACGAAGCCGGTATCTACTGCCGCGGTCACCGTCAGGACGTCCTGATGGCCGATATGCTTGCCGACCCTGCAGTAAGGCTGCAGTATGCCAGCAAGTATTCAAGCTCATCTAACTACTGGAAGAACTGGATCGGTATGAACGAGCAGATCGCCAACCTCAAGGTCGAGGAGCGCCGCTACGAGAACGACAACGCTTTCCGCAACTGGATTGCCGCCAAGCCCGGCCGCAACAAGAAATATGCTGGCGTGCTCGACGAGATCTACTCTCTTGTGGACCAGATGACACAGCACGACGTGAACCTCACCTATCTGACCGAATCGATCGGAAGGGTCGAGCTGGGAACAGTCGCCAACAATGTGGCCAACCGCCTGCGCAACTACGACACTGCAGACGAGGCCGCCCGCAAGGAAATGCTTGACGGCGTCAACACCTATATGGATTCATTCTACAAGGACTACAATATGCCCACCGACGTCAAGGTGACCAAGGAGATGCTCAAGGTGGCCAAGGAAAAACTTCCCGCAGAGCTTCTGCCCGAGTTCTTCGAGGTCATTGACAGCGAGTTCGTCGGCGACATCGACGCATTCGTGGACGACCTGTTCGAAACCACAGCTTTCTCATCAAAGGAAAAAGCCGCTTCTGTCATCGAAGCCAAGGCTAAATCAGGCCGCATAAGCTTCGTGGACGATCCGGCATACAAGTTCGTGCAGGATTACCGCACAGTCGGCATCGTCGAACAGATGGCCTACAGCGCCCTCTCCGAGAAGCTGAGCGCCGCCCGCAAGAAATACATCGCAGGCCAGCTGGAGATGAACGCCGGCAAGCCTATCTATCCCGATGCCAACTCTACGATGCGCCTCACCTACGGCCAGGTGAAATCCTATGAGCCGAAGGACGGCGTCATCTACAAATACTACACTACCGTAAAGGGTGTTATGGAGAAGGAAGATCCCGACAACTGGGAGTTCGTTGTTCCCCAGAAGCTGAAAGACCTCTACTATGCAGGTGACTTCGGCCGCTATGCCAACCCTGACGGCAGTATGCCCAACTGCTTCATAATGACCGGCGACATCACCGGCGGAAACTCAGGCAGCCCCGTGTTCAACGGCAAGGGACAGCTCACCGGCCTGGCCTTCGACGGCAACTGGGAAGCTATGTCGGGCGACATCATCTTCGAGCCTGACCTGCAGCGCTGCATCTGCGTGGATATCCGCTACGTGCTGTTCATCATCGACAAATTCGGTGGCGCAGGCTACCTGCTCAACGAGATGACTCTGGACTGATGATTTAATACTTTTTCGGGATGAGGCGGGAGATTGTGGCGATAGCTTTATTACTCCTGTGCGCGGCCGCGAAGGTCAGCGCACAGGTTGTTTTTTGGAACGTCGAGAACTACTTCGACACTCGCGACGAGGCGGAAAAGGATGACGGAGACTTCACTCCTTCGGGTTCCTATCACTGGAACAGGAAGAGATACCTTGCCAAGCGCAATTTCATAGCGAAGACCCTGCTGGCGACAGCCGACAGCCTCGGCTCTATGCCGGCCGTCATCGCGCTGGCGGAAATCGAGAACCTGAAGGTGGTAAGGGACCTGGCAGACAACACACCCCTGGCAAAGACAGGCTACCGCACGGTTCACCGCGACAGCCCTGACGCCAGGGGCATAGACGTGGCCCTGCTCTACGACCCTTCGCGCTACGAGCCGGAGGCAACGGAGTTCCTGATCGTGAAAGGGTTCCGGACCCGTGACATACTCTATTGCAGGCTGAGGTCCGTGGGGGATGCCGACGCCCTCGAGCTGCATCTGTTCGTGAACCACTGGCCCTCCAAGAGAGGCGGGGCTGCATCTTCCGATTCGCGGCGCGATGCCGTGTCGCAGCTGGTGCGGGAGAGGGTCTCTTCCCTTCTGGAGGACGACCCCCAGGCCCGCATACTGCTGGTCGGGGACTTCAACGACACCCCCGACGGAGAGTCGCT
>JAGCFF010000115.1 GCA_017650285.1 Bacteroidales bacterium | reverse complement strand
TCGGTCTCCAGAGTCTCCCATACACCTGAATTCAAGCCTTCGTTCTGAGGGGTGATATTGGTGGAATAGAAGGTCTGTGCATTGGCCTCGGTGTTGACGAGACGGTCGGCCGAAGGCAGCTGGTGGCCGCGGCTGTAGCCTGTCAGAGCCCTCAGGATCCTGGCCTGGTCGCGCTCCGGAACCTTGGGGTCATAGGCCCAGGCATCGGTGCGGGAAACGCCGTTGAGCACGCTTGCATACAGGGGATATGCCACCCAGTGCGCCACTTTGTAGCGGGCGTCGTAGTATGCGGAGTAGTTGTGCACCTTCTTGCCGTCCAGCTCATATTCGTGGGTGATGAACACCACGCTGTCCTGAGCGGTCACGGCAGGGAGTTCGAGGCGTACGGGCACCTTGTCGGAAACCAGAGGCTGGAACGGAAGCTGGGTGAGAGTGAACACCAGTTCCTGCTGCGCCACGGCTGCCGTTGTCTTGAATGTGACCTTGGCGACCCTTGAAGAGGTGGTGCTGGGGTTGTCTCCGAAGGAGAGAACCACTTCCGAAGCGCCCTTTCCTGAAGTCTTGGAGAGGGTGAAGCCTTCCTTGTCGCAGCTGGCTGTCCAGTCCACGTCGCCGAGAACCTGGATGGTATAGCTGCCCTTGTCACCGTTGTGGGTATACTCGGAGTAGAACAGGGAGAATGTCGCAGCGCCTGCGAAACGCTCGCCAGTCAGGCCGGCATAGTCGTCCGCCCTGGCGATGCAGAGCTGCATACGCTCGCCGTAGACGCTTCCGATACCCTTGAGCGTACCGCTGCCGGTCGGCACCTTTTCCTTGCCGAAAGTGGCATATTTGCTGGTGAAGATGTCGAACAGCTCACCGTTGCGACCTTCCATCACTATGGATGTATGGCTGTCGTTCATCACGAAGGTCTTGCCTATCTCAGAAGCCTGCACCTGGACGTCCTTGACGGCCACGTACATCGACTCGTATTTATTCGTCAGGAACTCCGCCGCGGTTATCACGACAGGCTCCAGGGGTTTCTCTCCCACCTTGGAGACGCCTGCTATCTTGATGCCGTTCAGCTGGACGGGCCCCTTGTTGTAGCGGCTCAGTTCCTGCCCTTTCGGAATCACCACCTTCACCTCGTCTCCGGGCTTGAACTCAGTATTGTTGTTGTCGCAGTAGAGCATGATACCCGAGGTGCCGTCGCTGATGACCATAGCCTTGACGGAGGTATAGTTGTCGAGTCCTGCCTGGCGGTAGTCGCTGATCACGCTGCCCTGGATGATATATCTCTCCGCCGTGTTGAACTTGTCGTTCTTCTGCCCTTCGTCGTAGAGCTTGCGGAGCTGGGCGATGCTTATGCTGCCGTCGGAAGGTGTCGGTTCGTCCGGTTTCTTTCCGGCGGCCTGGCTCACGGTGAGGGTGACAGGCGAACCGCTCCACGAAAATGTGACGGTTCCGGTGCGCACATCATCCTTATTCTCCGCCACGATGACCTTCACAGTGCCGTTCTCAAATCCTGAAGCCGGAGACACGGTGATCCACGGCACGTTCGCCGCAGCCGTCCAGCTTGTGTTGGACGACACCGACACGTCGACAGAGCTGCCGGCGGCTTCCACGGCTACTGAAGGAAAACTGATATTCAGGTAAGGGCTGGGTTCAGGCTCCTTGCACGAAGATGCAGCGAGCAGAGAGATCAGCACCGCGACGATTCCGAGGTATTTTTTCATAACGGAGATAGTTAAGGCTCGTTCCAAGACACGTTCTAACAAATATACAAAAAAGGGCGCAGACCTCAAAGAAGTCCGCGCCCTCCAATAATCAAATATTATACCTGTATCTAGTCTTCGGGGGTGTCTTCCACTTTGACGTTCTTGATTTCCCAGGTAGAAGAGTTGGTTGCATTGCTTTTGAATACGAACGCCACTTTCACTTTCTTGCCTGCGAAGGCAGAAAGGTCGAGAGAAGTCGTTACAAAAGTCCAATTGCTGCCTGAAGGACGCATTTCCTCGGGAATGGCAAGCTGAACTTTTTCTTCACCGCTGATTACCCAAAGCTGGCAATCCTCTTCATAAACATTATCCCTGCGGTAATTCTGGGCCTGCTCGAAGCTCAGTGTAACGGCAGTTGCTTCAGAAAGGTCGATTTCAGGAGAAACAAGCCAGCTTTCCGTATCGAATGCCTGGCCCTTGTAACCGGATGCCTTCATGCAAAAGTTCTTGCTGTCAAAAGACCATACGAACGAAAGGTCTTCCGGCATTAGGACATTGTCAATCGTGAAAGCGCCCTGGCTCTCGGCGAAGGGCTCGTCAAGATAAACTGTAGGCTCGGGTCCGGGTTCGGGAGTCTCGGCAGGAGTGTGTGAAACATACCAGGTAGGATCAGCCTCGACAAGGTCCTTGTAGGTCTTCTTGGCTGCAACGATGGTGAGTTCGTCGCCTTCCTTGACACCGAGGGTGCCGAATTTGCCTTTCTCGCCGTTGAGTCCGGTCAGCACACCGTATACATATACGCCGCCTGTTTCGTCAACGAGGTCGAAGTTGCCGTAGGTCTCGAGGTCGAACTTCTTGGTGACGCCGCCGTCTGTCTTGCCTTCGCCATTGGTAACGACACCGCTGATGCGGTACCATACGTCAGCTGCATCTTCTGCAGCGTTGAACTCGGCGATGGTGACAGTCTCTACGGGATAGTAGCTCTCGAGATAACCCATAAGTTCGTTCTTGCCCTGGTAAGAAGTCTTGTAACCGATGATGGTAACGACGTCGCCTTCTTTAACGAGCTCTGAAAGGTTGGTCGATCCGCCAGGAGCGGCTGCAATGTTGTATGCGTAGATCTCGCCGGAGAAGTCCTTGATGTTGAAACGGCCCTTCGCCAGATCGGTAACGCTTGAGATGTAACCCTGTACACGGTAGAGAGCATCGGTATTGTCTTCAGCTGCGTCCACCTCGCCTACGGTTGCGGGAGTGACCGCACCGTTCTGGCTTACGTTTACAGTAGCGACATATTCGTTTCCGTTGTAGTTGGTCTTGAAGGTGATGTCGGCAGAGCGGTTGTTGCCTGCGTTCTCAGCCACGTTTACAGTGTAGGTGGTGACATCGCCGTCAACCTTTGAAACCACGAGACCGAGCCAGCTCTGTGCCTCTGCGGGAACAGAGAATGCGATGCCGTCGCCGAGGCAGAGGATGCCGGTTTCGAATGAACCGCCTTCCTGAGGCATTTCAACCTTGTCTTCAGTCTGGAGAACGAGAGGTTCTACCGGGGGTTCGCCCATCTCTACGAGGTAAGGCAGAAGACCGCCGGCCTGGGGAGCGTCATATACACCCGCTGAAGAATAACCGGTACTGTACTGCATCCACTTGCCGTTTGCGTTGGTGATATAGAATTCATAGTCACCGGTCTGCTCTACAGTCCAGACTGCACCTGATGCAGGCATTTCAGCAGCCACGTTGCAGCTGGTGTAAGTGCCGCTCATATAGTAGTATTTGCCTGAAGCGTCCTGGATAGTGAAACCGCCGTCAACCTTCTTGAAGGTGAAAGCGTTTGCTGCCGAGCTGGAGAGTTCGCTGCCGTTTACGATGGCATCTGTTGAGTAAAGATAGCCGTATGAGCTTCCATCGGGAACAGGAAGGGAAACAATCCACTTGCCGTCGTTGTTGAACATAATCCAGTAATCACCTTCCTTGAACTCGTCATACTTGGGTTTAAGCGAAGGGTCGCCGGGCTGGAATACACTGATATACTGGGTTTCGTTGCCGCTGGTGATCTTGAGCTCCAGAGAATGGTCGTTTGCAGAAGGGCCTGCTGAGAAAGTGACGGTGGTCTTGCCGGCAGAGCCGCTGGTAGGGCTTACGGTGAGCCAGTCAGCGTCGAATGCCTCGAATGCCCAAGGGCCGGTTGCAGTGACGTCGATGCTCTGGCTGCCGCCGTTCATTTCGATACCGACGAAAGATTTC
>JAGCFF010000012.1 GCA_017650285.1 Bacteroidales bacterium | reverse complement strand
TGATGCGGCTGCGACTCTCCACCATCTGCACCATCTGGCCGTTGCCCTTGTCCTTGATGAAATCGTAGGACTGGCGGGTGCCGTTGTATCCAGCCTTCGTATGCACCTTGTAACTGTAGCGTTCGTGGTCCCAGCTCAGCACGCTGCGCAGCGTCTTCTCCCCCTGCTCGTTGATGTAGCTCTGGTTGTCGCGGTAGTCCACGCTCAGCATAGGCACGCCCCTCGTGCTGGACATAAACCACGCGTTCACCCCGAAGCGGTCGCCCCGGCCGGTATTGTAGTATGCCTCCTGCAGCAGGTGGAAATCGCTGATCGCACCGCAGCGGTTGGTGTCGATCGGATATTTGCCGTCGATCTTCTTGTTGTAGTTGTGGTATGTAAAGTCGTTGCGGCTGCTGGAATACACGGCACGTGTCGATGTCTGCCAGTGCTCGTTGCCCCAGGTCACCCTCAGGAATTCGTCGAAGGTGCCGTAGGAGCCTATTCCCTGCACCGCCTGGATTCCGAGCCCCCTGTACTCCGCAGGTTCGGTCGACAGCACCACCGCACCTCCCAGTCCGCCGCCGGACATACTCAGCGACGAAGATCCGTGAAGCAGGGAGGCATCGTCGATGAAGTAGGAAGGTATCATCGAGAAGTCCGTCATTCCGAGCATCGGGGAGTTGATCTTCATTCCGTTCCAGCTGACCTGCGTGTGCGATGCAGAAGTGCCTCTGAATGCGACGGTCGACAGGCTGCCGCGGCCGTACTGCTTGACGAATACCGAAGAGTTGAAGGTCAGCACGTCGGCAATCGAGAGGGCTATGTTGTCCCTTAGGGCGACGGTGTCCAGCCTGGTCTTCTGGATGCCGATCTCGCGCATAGGCCTGTCGGCAGTGATGCCCGCAGAATCGATGGGCACTACGTAGCTGGGGTCCCCATTCCACCAATCCCCTTGTGCCCTGAGAATTACGGGCAGAAGTAACAGAAAGGTTATGAGGATGAATCTATATTTCATACCCTACCTCCAGCAGAAATTCCCAGGGTTGATACCCACTTTGAACGTGTCCAGCAGTTCACCTTGCGGACTGTAGCGGAGAACTACACCCGACTGGACATAGTCGATAGCGTCAGAGACATATATTTCGTCATTTACCGGGTTCAGGGTCAGCCCGTAGAACAGCGTACCTTCACGAGAGATGAAAGGCCTGACAGGCAAATGTGCGGCCTCCACCGACATTTTCCATACTCCCGAATTCAGCCAGTAAAGCTCATCCCCCTCTGCGTTGACAGTCAGCTTGGAAGCGTTGTCATCTGAAGGAAACGTAAAGGTCTGTTCTATCTCGAATGAATCCGGATCGATTCGCAGCAGCTTGGCAGCCTCGAAGCCATATCCACTGTCCTCGAATCCGCCGTCGGTAAGCACCCACAGCTTTCCGTTGCAGTCCTTCACCATAGACTCCGGCTGTATGCCCACGACAAGAGCCTTGACGACCTCGTCGGTCTGGGTATCGATCTTGAGTATGCGGTTCTGGTAGGACCAGCAGTTGGTTATGACGTAGCGTCCGAATTCCACCATCATTTCGGTCGAACCGGACTCAAAGTCCATGTCGGTTGTGACGTAGCCTGTAGTCTGGCCTGTAGCAGGGTTGACTATGAAGATTCTCGGGTCCCAGATCTGGGTGACATATGCTTTTGTGGGACTCAGCATCCGGAAGTACCTTGGGGCCGTGAAACCGGTGATGCGTCGAACCTCCTTGAAGGTCGAAGGGTCGATGCCGAAGATGACACCGGAGTTGTTGACCACGACCCAGCCTGTTCCGTCCTCTATGGTCATCGACTGGGCCACATCGCCGAGCTTGAAGCCATTGCTGCGAAAGAACACTTCGTTCTCGACTTGCTTCGTAGCGGGATCATAATACGACAGCGAAGCGTTGCCGTACATATAGTTGCCCTCGTTGATGATGAAAAGCCCTTCCCCTGATGGGTCAATATTGAAATCTTCCTCTTCCGCCGGGCCGTACTTCATACAGGAAGGAAGAACTGCCAATGCCAGGAACAGAATGGCCGGAAGGATATGTTTCAATGCTCTCATTCAGAAAGGTTGTTGTCGAAGATGCCGCAGACTTCGGTGGATATCTCACCCAGCCATCCGCTGCTGCCGTTGATGGCATTCTGCACCTTGACGAAATCGATGTATTTCAGGTCGGCAGGGCTGCCGTCGTAGCGGACGGCGTCGCTGATCCTGAAATGGTTGGTGTCCTTGCTGCCGAGCATGTCGATCTCATTGAAGTTGTCGACATAGCCCCAGCCATAAGGGGGATTGACCCAGTAGGTGCCGTTTCCGGAACGGTCATAGTTATGAGCTTCGAGCCTTGTGCCACGCAGGGTATAGCTATCTTCTGAAATCCACAGTGGATAGTACCATTCCTGCTGGTGATATGCTCCCATATAGTTGACCTTGCCGCTTCTGCCCTGATTGTCGGTCCACTGGACTGACATACCGGGTGCCGAAGGTTTGTAGTATGTGACGCTGTAGTCGTGTATGGTGGTTTCAGCGAAAGTGTCGGAGCCCTTGAGTTCATACCAGGTATCGTTGGGCAAGCCGTCGCCGTTCTCATCCTGCATAACCCACACTGCGCCCGCCTCCGTATATTCTTCAGAAAGGTGCGTGACGATGCCTATCTCGTATCCTCCGTTGTTGTCGATGCTGTGGTCGAAGCCGGCCACCACATAACCTCCGAACCCGCCGAGTGATACATAGCTTCCATTAGTGAACCGCTTCACCACATATTCTACAGCTTCCTCCGGAGTATTGGCAGTATAGTCTTCGTTGACATACTGGCCCGGAGCCGGAGTGAATTCGAAGATGCGGCTGGCAGTGGGCGAACTGGCAGCACTTGCAGCCCGGCGATAAGCGCCCTCTGCCGGACATACATTGACGGTCAGTGTCTGCGACAGGGCGCCGTGGGTGACGCGCACCTCGTAGCTTCCCTCCTGCCTGGCTTCGAACACATATCCTGCGGATGCGTCATCCTGCACCTGCGTGCCGTCGACGGTCCATATATAGCTGATGCCGTCATCTTCCTTGATGTCATAAGGCTTGAGAAGGATGCTGCGTCCGAGGCTGACATTGAATTCGGTCTGGGGGAATGTCCAGAAACTGTCGTCGGGTTCCGGTTCCGGATCGGGCGGCGGCGCAGGAGCTTTCACGTCCACGCGGATCTCGTCAGAAGCGCTGCCCGCATCCGTTTTGACCGTAATTCTGATATATACGCTATGCGCAACATCATCGGTATAGCGAAGGACAGGTTCTGTGGAAATGACTTTATTGTCGATGCTCCAGGCGTATGTGGCTCCGGTGACATATTTATATGACGGAGAAACTGTGAGCGTCTCTCCCGTCATAATCGTATACACTGCCGACGAATTGTCAAGACTGATCTCCGGCGGCATCGGCTTGGTGTCGTCGATGACTTCGTTCCAGTTGCAGGAAACTGCGAGGAACGCCGTCACAGCCAGGAGTATGGTGCCCAGTCTTCTCATATACGATGGTCAAAGATAATAATTAATCATAAACAGATTCCCTCCCGGCTGCTGACCGGAAGGGAATCACAACAACAAATAATATCAGCTTTCTTATTGTTTTACGACAACGTCGCAATAAGCAAAATAAGCGGGAGCGTTGAATCCCCAGTCTCCGTAGCAGTCTTCGCTTCCGTATACGGCGAATTTGACTGATACGACTTCACCGAGGCCTGAGAGATCCCAGGTGCTCCACTCGATGGCCTTGCCGTCAGCATAGGCTGCGACTTCGTCGCCTGAGATGAGGACCTTGCTGAGTGTAGCGGTCTCGTTGCCCTCGGCATCATAACCGGTGGCCTTCACAGCCACGAAGCTGTCGCCGGCAAGCGGGCCGAAGTAGCCGTCGCCGAAGATGGTTGAATTGGCCAGGTAGTTGGTCATTATGCAGTCGATGCTTTCGATGGTGCGGGCCTCGCCGTCAGCGAAGGCCAGTCCGTTGGGAGCATCCTCGGCACCGAAGTGTACGATGAAGTTGCTGCCGTTGGCGGGAGCTGCGGGAATTTCGAGCTGCCTGAGGTATCCGGCATCCTTGAAATCGGGCTCGACATAGTTAGAGATAGCCTCGCCGCCTGACGAGAAGCTGACTGAGCCCCAGTTTGAACCGAAGCCGTTGAAAGCAAGTTTCGTAACGGGATCAGCCCAGGTATATTCTACATTGTAGGTATAAGTCTCGGGATCCATAGGACCGTAGAGCAGGTCTCCGCCATACTGGGGATCGTCGATGAGTGCATCCCAGTATGCGCCGTTGACGTCGAGGATGTTGAGGGCCACTGCAACAGTCATCAGGACGAGGCTGTTTCCGCCGGTAGCCACTACGACCACACTGCCTTTGCGGGCAGCGGCGTCTGAGCTCTTGGGAGCTCTTACAGAAAGGATGCCTTCTTCAACGCTGGCAGACCATCCTGCGGGAGCGAAAGCATCTATGATGCTGACTCCGGTGACTGTAACGGGGACGTCCTTGGATTCGCCGAAGCTGAAAACAGTGAGGTCGGCGAGCCTGGTCTCGATGACACTTGCCGAAGTGCCGTCTGATCCGTCAGCACCGTCAGCGCCGTTTTTCACGCTGATGGTCTTGCCGTCGCTCATAGTGAAGGTATATCCGTCGTCAGTCTTGGTTGCAGAAGTGATAACGAAGCCGCCTTTTATCTTTTCAAGAAGGCTGTTTGCCTCCTTCATCTGGTCCTGAAGCTCCTTGATAGAAGCCTGCAGGGCTGAATCGTCATAGCAGGATGTCACCGTGAAAGCTGCCACTGCGACAAGTGCCATCAATTTCAAAATCCTTTTCATTGCGATATGCTTTAAAATAATACACTGCTTCCAATGCAATGTTTCATACCGCACGCAGGAGAACGAAAAAGAATGGAATGCCGTCTTCTTATTCTTACGCCCATATACCCGCAGGCAGTAAAAACATTGTCGCTCGCAGGCAGGTCTTCTGGCTCGCTCCTTTCGCAGCGCCTTCCCGACCATCGGTCAGTGGCAGTGATTGCCGCGAATATTCAGCCTCAGGGCTGGAGCTTACAGCAGCGGGAACTGCACAGGTATTTCACCTGTTTCCCTTTTAATCCGTCAGGACAGCAAGCCCGGACGGAACCGGTGAGCAGTGCAAATATAAGAAATATTTTAATTACTGTTTCTTGTAGGAAATCATTTCTGTGGTCGAAACAAGTTTTCCTTTCTTGTCATAGACCATGCTCTTGACCTCTCCCATGCCAGGGAGGAACCAGCTCTTCTCCTTCATTTTCTCGGAGTGGCTGATAAGCAACACGGTAGCCTTCACGGTGGATGATTCTTCCAGCACGAAAGTGTCGAACGTGCCTGCAGGCACTGTGACCTTCTCCCTGGCGATGACCTTCCCGTCCGTGGACTTGAGAGATATCTTGGCATTGATTCCTTCGATACCGATATTCACCTTGACTTCGCTGTCAGGCAGTTTCTGGCCGACTGACAGGTTCAGGGGCATCGACGGGTCGTCGCCTGAGAAAGAAAGGTCGATCTTTCGGCCTTCGAACATCTCTTCCACTGCACTGGCCAGACTAGAGAAGTTTTCCTTGGGAACCACTATGCTGTTGGGAGTATACAATATCTTTATGGTGAGGTTGGTCTCCACAGGAGTCGAATCCCTGTCAGCCTTTACGCTGCTTTTCTGGGAGATGGTCAGGATGGTCCTTGCGGCTGACTCTTCCTTGCCCACTATGCGATAGACACTCCGGTCGCTCACCCACCCTTCGGCTTCGGTTGTCACGAACACCTGCTCGGCCCCAACGACATCGTCCTTGCTGAAGGCCTGGGCATTCGAAATAATAGGTGCAGCAAGAAGAAGCGCTGCCGACAGAAAGATTGCTTGTATTTTCATAGCGGTAGATTTTGCGGACAAATATATCAAAAACTGTGCTCAACGGACAAGCACCTTTTCTCTTTTATCCGTTTATAAACGAATATAAATGTTTAACAAAGCAACAATTATTTCTCAATTTGATAAAAAATGCTACATTTGCACCCGGAAACACGGGAAGTGGCGCAGTTGGTTAGCGCGCTGCGTTAGGGACGCAGAGGCCGGGTGTTCGAGTCACCTCTTCCCGACTTATTGATTCTCAGAACATACGGGAAGTGGCGCAGTTGGCTAGCGCGCTGCGTTCGGGACGCAGAGGCCGGGTGTTCGAGTCACCTCTTCCCGACAGAGCTTCGCCACTACGCGAAGCTTTTTTGTATCGAAAGTTTCGTACATTTGCCCCAGATCAATCCGAGCGACAATGAAAAATAATCTGGTTCCCGTTGAAACGGCTCGTGAACTTTTCAAGGAAAGCGGACTGCCCTGCATCGGCAATTCCGGCATACGCGAGATCAAAAGGCTGGCAGAAAACCTCGAAGCGGCCAGCGGAGTGCATTTCATCCATATGGAAATGGGCAATCCCGGACTGCCCGCGGCACAGATAGGCGTCGAGGCGCAGATCGAAGCCCTGCGCAGCGGCGTGGCCGGTTCCTACCCCGACATCGACGGCACGAAGGCTCTCAAGAAGGAAGCATCGCGCTTCATCAAGAACTTCATAGACCTCGACGTGGACGGCAACAACTGCCTCCCCACCGTCGGTTCGATGCAGGCTGCCTTCGCTTCCTTTATGATAATAAGCAAGACCTGGAAGGACCGCGACACCATCCTTTTCATCGACCCCTGCTTCCCGGTCCACAAATACCAGAACAAGATCCTGGGCGTGAACGTCGCCGCATTCGACATCTACGACTACCGCGGAGAGAAGCTGCGCGACAAGCTCGAGAGCATCCTCTCCACCGGCAGGATCCACAGCATCCTCTACTCCAACCCCAACAACCCTTCGTGGGTATGCCTCACCGACGAGGAGCTGAAGATCATAGGCGAACTCGCAACCAAGTACGACGTCATAGTCATCGAGGACCTTGCCTATTTCGGAATGGACTTCCGCAAGGACTACGGCCGTCCCGGCGTTCCGCCCTTCCAGCCCAGCGTGGGTAAATACACCGACAACTACATACTCCTCATATCGAGCTCCAAGGCATTCAGCTATGCCGGAGAGCGCGTGGCTGTCCTTGCCATCTCCGACAAGCTTGCAGGACGCCACTACCCCGACCTGCTGCGCTATTTCAACGCGGACACATTCCGCAGCGCCATCGTGTTCGGAGGGCTGCACACCCTGAGTTCAGGCACATCCCACTCCGCCCAGTATGCGCTGAGCGCCATCTTCAAGGCTGCCAACGACGGCGTGTACGACTTCCGCAAGGAAGTGATGGAATACGGCCGCAAGGCCCGGCTTATGAAGAAAGCCTTCACGGATAACGGTTTCGTTATCACCTACGACAAGGATTTGGACGAAGATGTGGCCGACGGCTTCTACTTCACCTTCGGCTATCCCGGCTTCACCGGTGCCGGCCTGGTTGAGGAATTGCTGTACTACGGCATCTCGGCCATTTCGCTCTGGACCTGCGGAAGCACCCGCGAGGGTCTGCGCGCCTGCACGTCCCTCATCCCCAACGAAGACATCCCCCTGCTGGCCGAGCGTCTCGCGCTCTTCCACGAGGACCACAGGAATCAGTAACTGTTTTTTCAGTTTTTTAAGGGAAGTTCGCGGAAATTTCCGAAATTTGGTGTTCCTAAACACTAAATGATGGGAAAGTTATACGAACGGCTTGCCAAGGACATCCGCATCAAGGAATGGCTGAAGGCGTGTATGAACTGCGGTGTCTGCGTCTCTGTCTGCCCCGCTGCCGAATTCTACAAATACAGTCCGAAAAACATAGTCAACATCGTCCAGAGTCAGGATGACGAGGCCATCGAAGCCCTGCTCAAGAGCGAGACCATCTGGTATTGCGGTGAATGCATGTCCTGTATGACACGCTGTCCCCGCAAGAACGCCCCCGGCCAGATAGTGATGGCCCTGCGCTCCCTCAGCATAGATATGGGCTATTTCGCCGAGAGCGAGAAAGGCCGTCAGCAGCTGCCGCTGCAGAGGGCTCTCTGCGGCAATATCCTCAATTACGGTTATTGCGTCTACCCCCGTACCTTCAAGTACGAAGACCACCCCGAGTCCGGAACCATCGGAAAATGGATAGGAGAAAACCTGGATGAAGTCCACCGCCGTCTCGGCAGCAACCTCGACCAGGACGGTCCCGGCGTGCTCCGCAAGATTCCCAGGGAATCGCTCGACGAGATCAAGGCCATCTTCGATGTCACCGGCGCCACCGAAAGGATGAACACCGTCGAGGAGGTTTCCCGCAAGAAGGCCGAAGAGATGGGACTGGATATGGATGAATACTGCCGGAGGGCCTTCAACTACGCCGGCAAAGGCCACACTAACGAATAAGGATATCAACGATGTTATATAAAGGAAAACAGAAAATCTGGTCGGACTACCAGAAAGAGATTCCGGATGACCACTGGTTCTACGTGAGGAGCTGCATCCGCCAGAATTTCTTCCCGGCGTCTGAAGTCACCCTGCTCAGGATACTCCGCGACGAACTGGGCAAGGACATTTACGAGACTCCCCACCACACCACCTGCGGCGGCATCGCCTACCATCAGGAGTGCATCCCGCAGGAGACCCAGATGACCATCATAGCCCGCCAGTTCGCACTGATGACCGAGGCCGGCTACGAGAACTACGCCTGCAGCTGCATAACCTCCTTCGGACTCTACTGCGAGACACTCGAGACCTGGCACGAGATGCCCGAGGTGCTGGAGCGCATCCGCGAGAATCTATGGAAGGCCTGCCGGCGCGAGTTCAACATCCCCAAGTATCTGGCGCACTCGAGCGACCTAGTCTACAAGTTCCGCGACGAGATAGCCGACAGGGCCAAGTACCGCCTTGTGAACCGCCATACCGGAGAGCCCCTGAAGGTCGTGGAGCACATTGGCTGCCACTACGCCAAGATGTTCCCTTCCAAAGGCGTCGGAGGTGCGGAATACCCCTATGTACTGGTCGGAATGGCCGAGAGATGGGGCGGCAACGTCATTGACTATCCCGAGCGCCGCCACTGCTGCGGTTACGGATTCCGCCAGTATCACATCAAGGCCAACCGCGGCTACTCGATATCCAACACCCACAAGAAGTTCGAGTCGATGGAGCCATACCATCCCGACTTCATAGTGACCAACTGCCCCGGCTGCCCTTACTTCCTGGACCGCTGGCAGTACGTCATCGCCGAGCAGACCGGAAAGACCTACGGCGGCGACGGCTGCGGAATCCCTGTCCTCACCTACGAGGAGATGGCCGGCCTGGTGCTCGGCTACAATCCCTGGGACATCGGAATGCAGACCCACCAGATAGCCGTGGAGCCGCTTCTCGACAAGATCGGAGTGGAGTACGACGAAAGCAAGAAATACGAAGGGACCGGAGGCAAGCCCCTGCCGGAGCCCGAATTTCCAATGAATATAAGATGTTGCTAAATGGCTAAAGATAACGTAGTAGTAATTGGCGGAGGTCCTTGTGGTATCGAGGTTTCCCGCAATCTGAGGGATATGGGCTACACCCCTATCCTCCTGGAGCAGCAGTCAGAACTCGGAGGTCATCTCCGCAGGTGGGATCGGCTGTTTCCGGAAGGCGTGGAAGCCCGAAAGGTCCTGAAGGAACTGACCGGCGACCTCAAGGGAGTCAAATGGTTCACTGATGTCAATATCGAGTCCATCCAGAAGTCACGCAAGGGTTATACCGTCAATGTCGACACCGGAATGTCGTTCGAGACCAAGGCTCTTGTGCTGACCACAGGCTTCAAGCTGTTCCCTGCCGAGAACAAGCAGGAATACGGCTACAACATTTACGAGAGGGTCATCACCAACGCCGACCTGGAGCAGTTCTTCAAAACCCGCAAGGACAGCCGCATCCAGAATCCGAAGACGATCGGTTTCGTTCACTGCGTGGGTTCCCGCGACGAGAAGGCCTGCAACCGCCAGTGCTCGAAGGTATGCTGCGCCACGGCCGTGAAGCAGGCGTCAGAGATCAAGGAACTCTTCCCCGACGCCACAGTCTACTGCTTCTATATGGACCTGCGCCTCTTCGGAAGGAGCTATGAGGATATGTACCTCAATGCCCAGCGGAAGTACGGCGTGCGCTTCATCCGCGGCCGCGTGTCCGAGGTTTCGGAAGACATCGACGGAAAGCTCTATGTCAAGGCCGAAGACACCCTTCTCGGCAAGCCTATGAAGATCAAGATGGACCTGCTCGTGCTGATGACCGGCATCCTTCCCGGCGACAGCACGCAGCCTTTCTCTGAAATGCTCAAGATACCTACCGGAGAAGACGGTTTCTTCACTCCGAAGGACACTATACTCGAACCCTGCGTGGCAAAGGAAAGCGGCCTGTTCATAGCCGGAGCCTGCACCGGTCCGAAGACCATACCTGAAACTATCAGCGAGGCCCGCGCCACTGCCATCCAAGTACATAAATATCTTTCATAATGATTGATTTCGGCTATACACTGAGCAAAAGCGGAACCCTGAGGATCGACACTCTCGACGATTCCAGGTTCAAGGCTCTCCACAAGCTGGAGCCCGATGCCTACAAGTGCATCGGTTGCGGTTCCTGCACGGCCAGCTGCTCCGCCGGCGTATTCACCGAGCTCAGCCTCAGAAAGATCCTGCTCAGTATGCAGCGAGGCGACGAGAAGCAATATCTGAATCAACTGCAGTCCTGTATGCTCTGTGGCAAATGTATGATGGTGTGCCCCCGCGGCATCAACACCCGCCATCTCATCCTGAGCATCTGCAAAATCTGTTCGATTGAAAAATGAGAGAAAGGTTTCTCATAGGATTCGACCCGTTCGTATTGCCGTTCATGATCGGCATGGCCTTCGTGCTGACCTACTGCATCGTCGGCCTGATAAGGGTGATTCTCCAGTTGTCCAAGGCTGACCGTCGGAAACTGGCTGCAAGTCTTTTCAAGCCCGCCAATGCCTGGCGCAACCTGCGCGATATGTTCTGCGACTGCCTCCTGCACGTCAAGCTGTGGAAACGCAATCCCAGGCTCGGATATATGCACTCGGCCATCGCATTCGGCTGGTTCATGATAATCGTGCTCGGTCACATCGAGACCTTCATATTCGTACCCAAGAAGGCAGGACTCTTCTACTACCCCATCTTCTTCAGGTACTTCATGCAGATGGACAATTACAGCCTGAGAGGTTCATTCTTCTTCTTTGCGATGGACTTCTTCCTGCTGATAATAATGAGCGGTATCCTGCTGGCAATGTACAAGAGGATACGCAGCCGTTTCTTCGGTATGAGGCGCACCACGAGGCTCTCCCTCACCGACCGCATCGGCCTGTACTCGCTCTGGGCCATCTTCCCTCTCCGCTGGATTGCCGAGGGCTTCACCGCTGGCATCGCCGGCGGAAGCTTCATGACGATTCCCATCAACATGCTGCTCAAGAACATCATGAGCAATCCGGAAAACATCACCGTTGCCTGGTGGCTGTATTCCATCGCGCTGGGAACCTTTATGATCGCCCTTCCCTTCTCGCGCTATATGCACATTCCGGCGGAGATCCTTCTGATTCCGATGAAGAACGCCGGACTGAAGGTCTACCATCCCCGCAAGGGATTCGCGTTGGCTCAGATATATACCTGCCCGAGCTGCGGCGTCTGCATCGATGCCTGCCCTATGAGTGCGAGCCGCCAGAACCTCAAGGACACCACGGTATACCTGGTGCGCCAGATCAAGCGCAACAACGCACGCAGGATGAACGCCATGACCGACAAGTGCCTGATGTGCGGCAAATGCCAGGAAGTGTGCCAGATTGCCCTGCAGTCATATGACATAAGGATGCGCATCCGCGAACGCGCCACATACAATCTGGAGCTCGACCACGGCTATCTCGACTCATACAATCCCACTCTGGCCAAGAGCAAGGTGCTCTACTATGCCGGCTGCATGTCGTCCCTCACTCCCGTCACCGGTCGCTCCGTCAGGAAACTCCTCGACGTCGCCCGCATCGACTGGACGCAGATGGACCCCGAAGGCGGCGTATGCTGCGGAAGGCCTCTCATCCTCGCCGGACGCCGTAAGGAAGCTGCCCGGATGATCGAGAAGAACACCTCCATCATCGAGTCGAGCGGAGCTTCGATACTGCTCGTGAGCTGCGCCATCTGCTACCGCGTGTTCAAGGAGGAATACGAACTCAAGGGAATCCGCGTGATGCACTACACCGAGTACTTCAACGAACTGATGGAGGAAGGCCGCCTGAAGCTGAACCGCGGCGCGCTGAGATATGCTTACCACGACCCCTGCGACCTCGGACGCGGCTGCGGCATCTACGAGGAGCCTCGCGAGGCCCTCTCGCGCGTGGGAATAATCGCCCCGGCCGAGAAGGAGCGCGCGATGAGCGTATGCTGCGGCGGTTCGGTCGGCAGTCTCACTCTCAGCCAGGAAGACAGGATCCCCATCACTCAGGCTTCCGTGCAGAATATGCTCTATTCTAAGCCTGACAGGATAGTGACGGCCTGCCCGCTGTGTCACAAGACATACGCCAGGTATTCACCGGTTCCGGTAGTGGATTTCGCAGAGGCCCTCTGCGACGGACTTGACAGGAAAGGTTAGAGGTATTCCCTGCCGGTCAGCACTCTCCAGAGCGCATAGTATTTGAGGACAGAGACGGCATTGTGCGCCTTCATCTGGTAGCGCAGGCTGCTGCCGCAGTTGAAATAGACAGACCTCGCCAGGAAATTGCCCATACCGGTAATCTCGGAAAGCCTGAAGACCAGAGTCTCCCTTCCTTCTGCAGGGAAAGATATTTCAAGACGGTCCCCGAACATCGACAGGGTGGCGTCATCCGAGAGTTCCTCGGGCACGCCGTCAGATATCCTTGTCACGTGGAAGTGACAGTCGCTGACTATCGGCTCGGCGGTCTTGGCGCGGAGTCCTTCGGCATTGTCGGCCATCCAGTCTTTCTGGAAACGGTTCCATTCCATCATAGTGTCGAACGGAAGCTTCTCTCCCGTGATGCGGCCGTATTCGTTATAGGTCGCCTTCAGGCCGCAGCTGCACGATATGTCGTTTCCGGAAGTCTCGATGGTGCCGAAACGGTGGCAGCACGGACACAGGTATGCTGCGTACTGCATACCTTCGGCAAGCCGCTTGCCGCGGTAGACGTCGCCGTGCAGAGCCTGCTCCCTGTAGGCGTCGACATAGAGGTCTTCGCACATAGCCCTGTATACCTCGTCCTCAGTCATCGCAGCCAGCTGCTCGGCTGAGAACTCGTGCATCAGCTCGCCGCGCATCGGACCGTGTCGTTTGGTCGCCGCCCAGCGGGGTTTGAGCAGATATCCTCCGGTAAACCTGTATGTTATCAGGGCCGCCCCGGACTCCTTAGCCATCCTGGCAGTGCGTTTCGAGATGAATTCAGACGCTCCGTCCCAGCTGCGGTTGCCTTCGGGAAACAGTCCTACGGACACGCCTGCCCTCAGGTTCTCTTCGATCTGTTTCGTAACCACATCTCCTTTCGCACCTTTCTCCCTGAGGATGAAACCGAAGAAATACCTGAACAAGTGTCCTGCCTTTCCCTTCCCGAGCGTCGAATTGGCCACGAAACGGATATGGCGGTTGAGGCCGAGCACCAGCAGGGCCGGATCAAGGTTCTGGGTGTGGTTGGCCACAGCCAGGAATGTCTTGGATTTAACCTTGCAGGGCTTGGGGTGGAAATGACATACGAGATATAGCCACGGACCGATAAAGATCTGGCAGAAACGGTACATGAATTTCTGCAGACCTAGTCCTTTCCTAAGGCCGATGTCACTGCTGCTGCTCACGTTTCTTTGCCTCTTCTTCTTCAAGCACCCTGTATGCTACCTTTCCCACAAGAGTCTTGGGCAGTTCGTCGCGGAATTCGATGTCATAGGGCATCGCATATTTCGCGATGTACTTGCGGCAGTAGTCGAGAAGGGCCTGCTTGGTCTCGTCGTTGGGAGCCACGCCCGGCTTCAGCATCACGAATGCCTTCACCTTCTGGATCTTGTACGGATCGGGAACGCCGATGATGCAGCTCATATGCACGAAGTCGTGGGCGTCGAGTATATTCTCCAGCTGTGCGGGATAAACGTTGTAGCCAGAGGTGATGATCATCCTCTTGATGCGTCCCTTGAAGTAGATGAAGCCGTCTTCGTCCATCGTGCCCAGGTCGCCGGTGTAGAGCCAGATGCGGCCGTCGGCGTGCTTGCGCAGGGTATGCGCAGTCTCCTCGGGCTTGTTGAAGTATCCGGCCATCACGGTAGGTCCCGAGAGGGTTATCTCGCCCTCTTCGCCGTAAGGCACTTCTTCGTCGGTGCCGGGTTTCACGATCTTGTAATATGTGTCGGGGAACGGGATTCCGATGCTGCCTTCCTTCGAAAGGCCGGTCGGCGTAAGGCACGATGCCGTCACGCACTCGGTGGTACCGTAGCCCTCCCTCACCTGGATGGTGGCGTTGTGGTCCTTGAGGAAAGCGTCGAAACGTTTCTTGAGTTCTATAGAGAGGGAGTCGCCGCCGCTGAACACGCCCTTGAGGTGGCTCAGGTCGGCCTTCTTCATATTGGGAAGGCGGAGCAGAGCTTCGTAGAGCGTAGGCACTCCAGCCATGAAGTTGCACTTGTATTTGGTGATGAGCTTCGAATAGCTCTTGGCGGTGAAGCGGGGCACCAGCACGCAGCGTCCGCCGCTGGCCAGCATCGAATGGATGCAGACGCCGAGGCCGAAGCCGTGGAACACAGGCATCGCTGCGAGCATGCGGTCTCCGGGAGTGAACATAGGGTTGGTCGCGACGATCTGCTGTGAAAGGGCGTTGAAGTTGGCATTTGTGAGCACGATGCCCTTGGTGGTGCCGGTCGTACCG
>JAGCFF010000114.1 GCA_017650285.1 Bacteroidales bacterium | reverse complement strand
GTGGTGTGTGGTCCAGCCTACGACCGGAGTGAGGATGACACCCTGGTATGTGAACGGACCGTAAGGGTTGTCGCCTATGGCGTAGCAGAGGAAGTGGGTGTCACCGGTAGAGTATGAGAGATAGTACTTGCCGTTGTATTTGTGAACCCAGGTGGCCTCGAAGAAACGGTGGGGATCACCGTGCTTGAGGGGATTGCCGTCTGCATCCAGTATCTGCACGTCGCGCGGAGCGTCTGCGAACTGCAGCATATCGTCCGTCAGCCTGGTGATCTTGGGGCAGAGTGCCGGCTCATCGTCGGCAGGCAGCTTGATGGGCTCGATGGCGTCGTTGTTGCGGTAGCGCTGCAGCTGGCCGCCCCAGATGCCTCCGAAATAGAAATAATACTCTCCGTTATCCTCCAGGATGCAGTAGTCGATGCTGTAAGAGCCCCTGATCGGGTCGGGCTGGGGGATGAACGGGCCCTCGGGACGGTCTGCTATGGCAACGCCGCAGCGGAAGATATGGGTCTTGTCCTTTGCAGGGAAGTAGAGGTAGTATTTGTCGCCTTTCTTCGCGATGTCGCAGTCCCAGAGGTGGCATTTTGCCCAGGGAATGTCTTCCAGCTTGAGGATTACGCCGTGGTCCTTGAATTCGCCGTTCTCCACGTCGTCGGTGCTGAGAACGTGGTAGTCTTTCATATTGAAATGATTGCCGAGGTCATCCTCGGGCACGCCTGAATCCCAGTCGTGAGAAGGATAGACGTAAAGACGGCCGTCGAACACGTGTACTGACGGGTCAGCCATGTAGTCAGAAGGGAAAATGTATTTCGGAGTTTTCATACTTGAATTAATTAATGACGTTGAACAGGGTGCATCTCTACAAATATAAGTTTTATTTTGCGCAAATCAGAATCCTGTCGAGGATTTCGCCCTCGTCAAATGCGGTGACTGTCAGCTGGTGAGTTCCCGAACCGGACAAGTGCAGGACGGTATCCCGCACGGCCTGGTTGTTCAGCACGTTTTCTTTCCACTCCTCGCTTCGGCCATATGTTTCGTAGGCGAAGGTTCCTGCCTGGGCTCCGTCCAGGGACAGTGAAAAGCGAAGCTGCGATCCGGATACGGGGTGTGAGGGTATCATCCGCAACGAAATAAGTAAATCTTCCGACTTGGCGCTGAACCGGAAGGTGACAGGCTTGCCCACCGGCAGCATCGCTGCTTTTCCATTATGGCCGAGCCCCTCGCAGGGCACTATTTCGCCCTTTGCATCGGTTCCGTTCAACTGGGCTGTCACTTTCGGCTCCTGAAGCAAGGAAGTGTCTGTGCTTTCGTGCGGGTAACGTGCGAAGACGGGAAGCCTTCGGGGTGCAGCATTCATCATACCGTCCCACTTGCCTTTGTTGTAGCGGGCTGTAAGTTCCTGGATGGCATCATAGGCGGCATCTGCCTCGGCCCAGTCAGCCAGGCCGTGACGGGCCAGCTGGGCGCTGAGTGCCTTCTCGTTCATCTTGGCTGCGGCCTGGACAGGATACTGAACCAGATGGTAGAATGCAGTCTGCCGTTCAGGTGCAACTTGTCTGCCCAAGGATTCCGCTTCAGCATAGAGGGATGCATAGTCTTCCATCCGTTCGCGTATCGCAGACTCTCCCCAGGGCAGATCCTTGACGACACGGTAGATCGGATCGCGCTCCTCTTCGCGGGTGGCTCCCATAAACTCCGGTTTGCGGATGAAAGCAAGCCTGTAGTGCTCCAGCAGGAGAGGCAGGGCTCCGGAGGCCAGCCTTGAACCGAATTCCCTGGTCAGGAATGAACGCAGGTGGGCCTGCCAGCCTTCCTTGCGGACATCGTCCATATTCCACGCCATATCCATAAAGAGTTCGATCTGGTATTCTTCAGGCTTGATGTCTCCGACGTTGAGGATCCACATCTTGCGGATGCCCTTGTCGTAGGCCAGCCCCATCTGCTGGTAGAGCAGCGCCGGGGAGAACGTGCCGAGCCACAGATAGTCGTGAGGACGGCCCCAGTATGAGACGTGATAATAAATGCCGTTGCCACCCTTCCGCTCCCGTTCCTGCGGTGTAGGGAAGTGCCGGATATATCCGTAATTGTCGTCACACCACATAAGCGTCACGTCGTCAGGAACCTCCAGTCCTGCCTCGTACGCATCCAGAACCTCCTTGTAGGGAATGAATACCTGCGGGATCTCAGTCAAGTCGGCGCCCTTCTTTTCTGAAAGGAGTGTCCGCTGAGCCGCAATTACTTCGGCGAGGGCGGCTTTCTGTTCCTCCGGAGTGTCGGCGCCGCTCATAGGACCGTCGTGGATGCCACGCATTCCGAGAGTGTAAATGATTTCCTGGTCCTTGACGGCCTCGACACGTTCGCTCCAGAAATCCATTATGTTGTCGCGGTTGGTTATGAAGTTGTAATCCCCTTTGCCGCGCACCATCCATTCGCCGTTGGCGTTGCTGGCCATAGGTTCGCAGTGTGAAGTGCCGATGTAGATACCATAATTACGTGCCACTTCGCGGTTCCCTTCCGTCAGGAAGAAAGGCACGGAGACACCGTGCATTGCAGGCCAGAACGTGTTTGCGCGAAGCCTCAACAGCAGTTCGAAAATCTTTGCGTGGGTCTGCGGACCTATCCGGCCGGGGATATCCGTGGGCTCCAGATTCCCTGTCACCCAGGGAAGGAACGCAAAGTCTTCGTCATTTATGAAAATGCCACGGTATGCCACAGAGGGTTCCCTGACCAGTTTGAAATCTTTCTTGAGGATGAATTCCTTCTTCGGTGCAGGGCTGCAGTCGGCCCACCATTCCCAGGGCGATACTCCAAGCATCCGGGACAATTCCATTAGTCCGTATGCGGCGCCGTGGCCGTCACTTCCCGCAATCAGCAGCTGGCCGGAAGGCAGGACTTTCATAATGAAGGCTTCGTGCCGTCCTGAAATCGGGATGATATCGGCATCTGTTGCGAATGCCGGGTCGTCTGCCCGCACCAGCAGTATCTGGGCATCCGCGCCTGTCTGGCTGCAGGTCGCCGAGAGAACGTTGCCGATATCCTTGGAAAAGATTTCCAATGCCGTATTTACGACGGGTTCGTCAAAACCGTTGGAGACAGTCACCTGGGAGCCCTGCTCCAATTTGAATGTGCTGCCGCCGTTGCAGGCACATATCATTGCAATGATTGCTATAGTAAGGAATCTAAAACGATATTTCATAGTCTGTTTCTATTGATTAGCAGTTATCATACGGACTGGTCCGACCAGGCCGGAGGGCTGAAGCGGAGCGTAGCGGCTGAAGAACTTGAAATTCACGATGACGTGCCGCCCCTGTGAAGGACGGGGCTGATTCTTCTCCAGCCACTCCGGAACTTCCTTCATCATACTGCCCACGATAGGACTGCCGGGAGCGTGGGAATATTGGAAAGGCTCTCCCCAGACAATGTCGTCAGGTTCGAACTCGTCGCCGATCATCCTGTTCACCCATAAGTTGGTGACACGTACCTCCAGATCGTTGCTGCCGTCCTTCAAGGCGTCTGTGACGTCGGCCACGAAAGGTGGTCTCCACAGCAGGCCGCAGGAACGTCCGTTAACGAAGACTTCTGCGAGGTTATGGACCTCACCGAGGTCCAGATACGCTTTCTGGCCGCGGGTGGGTTTTGTGGCCTGGAAAGTCTTGTGGTAAGCGGCAGTTCCCGAGAAATATTTAACACCCGCATCGGGATGGTCTTTCCAGTCAAAAAGCCTGTCCAGCGCAATTTGCTCCGGGGCACCGAGACCGTCGGGAAAATTGACAGTCCAAGGTCCTTCGATGGTCTGTCCCGCAGTCAGATCCAATGCAGATCGCATTCCACCGGGATTCAGCGTGACGGGCAGCCGCTTGTCTCCGTGCAGGACGATGAATTCAGATCCGCCCGGATCGAGGGTCAGGCCATCGGCGAAAGGCAGGTCGGCCGTCACGGCCTTTTCTGCATTCTGGTTGGATACGAAATAAATGTCTATGTCTCCGTCGCGGCGGTGAATCCAGAGCAGGTCGCTGTCAAGCTGATTCTCCACGAACTCGCCCCGTTGCAGCAGCGCCTGGCATTGTGCGAAATAGCGGAAGAGGACCTTGGCCCCACCTGCCTTCCACCAGGTGCTGCCCGGCGTGAACTGCGTGCCCCACTGGCCGAAAGTCATACCGGGTTCAGCCCAGGGCCAGGGATTGGAAGCTCCTGCGTGAAGCATCAGGCGGTTTATGCCTATGCAGAACACTTTGTCTGCCATAACTTTGAGGCTGAAGGGATCGTCTTCCCAGGCATTCAGCGGCCAGCAGGTGAAACCCTCGGCATAGACCTCACGACGGCCCAGTTCGTGAGCCAGATCGGATATCTGGTTGACGCTGCGACCGCCCCAGCTGGCAGGATTGGTCCAGAATTCGGCGCACAGTATGAAATCCTCATCCTGCCTTGCAACTTTCTCGGAATTGAGCGGATCGCCGTAGGGCTGGATCAAAAGACGCATTCCGGGAGTCTGCTTCACGAGTTCCGACATATATGCGTAATAGTTCTCTGCGAAGAGATCCTCGATCGTGGCTTTCCAGTCTTTTTCGAACTGATCCTGGCCTTCTATAGGAATACCGGCAAGAGCGGGCAGCCAGGAGCGCAGGGCATAGCCGCGGTGAGAAGCGAATTCTTCTTCCATACGCGGCGTCCAGTTCTGGCTGTGCTGCTCATAGCTGTCGATCTCGAAGTTGACGAGAGTCTTTCCGGCAAGTTCTCCGGCAAGTTCCAGGATCATCGTGGGATAGCCCTGGAAGAAACGGTACACGGCTTCGCGGCTCATTTTGTCGCACTCCAGGCCGGCTCCTGATGCTGGAGAAGTGGAGGCGTTGCGCCGTCCTGAGGGGGTGTATCCGAAACGCAGAACAGTCCATCGTCCCTTTTCAGGGGCCCAGTCCAACCGTCCGGAAGAGTTCATCCTGGATGTGAGGTCGACGATGTCCGCTGTCTTGACAGGTGAAGGACTGTCTGGAACGGCCAGTACGCATATATCACGGTAGAAGTCCAGACTTGCCTCCGGCTGAGCCAGAAGAACATTGCTCTGTCCTGCCCGGATGCCTGTCGATGTCCATACCAGTGCCTGCATCGCATATTCAGGAGTCACGTCGGGATATGCGCTCGATGACCAGCCGGGACAGTTGTGAGTACCGAAAGTCAAACCCAGGCGGGCACACTCCTGCATTGCGAACCGCATCAGCTCCTTCCATTCGGGAGAGGCTATCGGATTCTTCTCATACAGGAACTCAGTCTGCTCAGGACCTCCCACCTGGAAATTCTGCACGCCGCCGAGACCGGCTTCAGCGTAGGCCTCGAGATCGTGTGTGATGCCCTCTTTTGTGACCCAGCCGTCCATCCACTGCCAGATCATCACGGGTTTGGCATTAAGCGGAGGATTTTCAAACGACGAGATCAGTTCCTTTTCAATTCGGGGCGTGCAACCTGCAGCCAGAATGCCGCACAAGAAAGCCAGATATAGTAAAAAACGGCGATAACCACTCATAAACCATACATTGAAATTGTATGTATAAAGTTAGAGATTATTCCGGTTAGGTGTGACGTGGAATTATTTGAAACTACCCCCAAAAAAGAACAACCGACACAACAGTGTCGGTTGTTCTTTTTTGGGTAGCGGGACCCAGGATTGAACTGGGGACCTCATGATTATGAATCATGCGCTCTAACCAGCTGAGCTATCCCGCCATCATATTTCCGCCGAAGCGGGCAACAAAAGTAGATAAAAAACTGTAATACGCAAAATTATTTTGTCCTTTCGCTCAGACCGTTCTGCTCGAGAAGGGCTTCCGGACGCGGGTCACGGCCCCTGAAATTGCGGTAGAGCACGTCGGCATCCTCGAGATTGCCTTTCGAAAGGATATTCTCGCGGAAAGATGCGGCAACTTCCCTGTCGAAGATGCCTTTCTCCTTGAAGAGCGCGAAAGCATCGGCCTCCAGCACTTCCGCCCATTTGTATGAATAGTAGCCGGCCGCATATCCGCCCGAGAAGATGTGTGTGAACTGGGGCGACATGGCCGTGCCTTCGATCACGGGCATCACGGCCGTAGGGGCAAGCACCTGGTGCTCGAATTCCACCGGGCTTGCGGCAGGAACTTCCCGGGCTGTGTACCACGCCATATCGATGGTGCAGAACTGAAGCTGGCGGACGAAGGCGTAGCCGGCGTGGTAGTTCTTCGCGGCGACCAGCCTGTCGATGAGTTCCTGGGGAATGGCTTCCCCGGTCTTGTAGTGCCTTGCGAAGGTGTTGAGCCACTCGGGCTCGAACGCCCAGTTCTCCATAAACTGCGAAGGCAGCTCTACGAAATCCCTCGCCACGGAAGTGCCCGTCAGCGAAGCGTAGGAGCCTTCTGCCAGCAGTCCGTGCAGGCAGTGGCCGAACTCGTGCAGGAAGGTCGTCACCTCGTCGTGCGTGAGCAGCGAAGGCATATCGGCGGTGGGCTTCGAGAAGTTGGTCACCAGCTGGATCAAGGGCCTGGTCTCCACGCCGTCCTCTATGCTGAGGTCGCGGAACGAGGTCATCCAGGCTCCTCCGCGCTTGCTTTCGCGGGGGAAGAAATCCATATAGAGCAGACCCATGAAGCGGGCCCCGTCGCGCACTTCGTAGACCTGGACGTCGGGATGGTATACAGGAATGTCTTCACGCCGGACGAATGACAGCCCATAGAGGGTTTCGGCCAGGTTGAAAATGGCTTCGCGGACGGTTTCGAGCTGGAAATAGGGCTTGAGCAGCTCGTCGTTGACGGAGTATCTCTCCGTGCGGAGCTTCTCGCTCCAGTACCCGAAATCCCAGGGCATCAGCTGCCCTTCGAAGCCGTTGGAGCGGGCATACTCCTGCAGGTCGGCCACGTCCTTGCGTGCGTAGGGCAGGCACTTGGCCATCATATCCTCCACGAAGGCCAGGACGGTCTCCTTGTTCTTTGCCATTCGCTCTTCGGTGGCATAGTCGGCATAGGTGCCGTAGCCGAGCATTCTGGCCCTGCGTGTGCTCAGGTCCACAATCTGGCGTATGTTGGCCTCGTTGTCGAACTTGTCGGCAATGCACCGCGTGTTGTAGGCTTTCCACAGCTGTTCGCGCAGGTCGCGCCGTGAGCTGTACTGCATGAAGGGCACGAATGAAGGATGGTCCAGGGTAAATACCCAGCCTTCCTTGCCTCGGGTGGCAGCCTCTTCGGCCGCTGCTTCCCTCACGAAGTCAGGTAGCCCTTCCAGCTGCGACTCCTGAGTCAGCTCGAGAGTGTAGGCATTGGTGGCTCCGAGAGTGTTGTTGCCGAACTTCAGGGATGCAATGGACAACTCTTCGGAAAGCTTGCTGAAGGTCGCCTTGTCAGCGGCGGGCAGGTTGGCACCGTTGCGTGCGTATGACTTGTAGGTCTCTGAAAGCAGCCTGCTGTCCTCCTTGCTCAGGGAGAGGCTGTCGCGGCGCTCATAGACGGCCTTCACGCGGGAGAAGAGCTCCTCGCTCAGCGACACGTACATACTGAATTCCGTCAGTTTGGGAGCCATCTGCTCTGCAATCTGCTGCATCTCGGCATCGGTGCAGGCCTCGTTGAGGTTGAAGAAGATCTCTTCCACCGTGTTCAGCCTTTTCCCGCAGCGCTCCAGGGCCAGGACGGTGTTCTCGAAGGTCGGCTCCTGCGGGTCAGCGATTATGGCATCCACCTCTGCCTTCGCCTCGGCGAGGGCCTGTTCAAATGCAGGAACATAATGTCTGTTTTCAATTTTGTCAAAGGCCGGTGCCCCGAAAGGGTTTCCCGACGCGGCCAGCAACGGATTCTCGTTCATTACGGATGTTGTTACAGTTGATCAAAAATACTAAAAAAGCAGCTCAGTCCTTCACAATCGTGACGTTTCTGTGAAGGTCTGAATAATATGTGTATTCGTAGCAGCGGTAGGTCACCTTGCCCAGCTTGTTGCGGCTGCGCGAAGTGTAATGCCCGAAATCGAATTTTTCCTCCTCCAGACGGTTTTTCGGCACCTTCCTCACCCCTGCAGTGTATAGATTTTCCAAAATCTTCCTGTTGGCGGCCAGGCGGCTGTTCACCTGGGAGATCAGGCTCTTCTGCTGCCGGTAAATCCTGTTGTGATATGCGTTGCGGCACAGGTCGCAGCAGAATTTCTTGTCGCTGCGCCCGTTGAAGGCCTGCCCGCATTCCAGACACTTTCTCTCCATCTTGCTTGCAATTCTACTCACTTGGAGACAAAGCTATCGCATCGCGGGGTACTTTCATATACCGTGCAGGGCGATTTTTACGATTGCTGAAAGAGCAAAGCGATTCCGGATTTTTCAGGGCCTGAAAAAGGTCTCAGACGAGCTCGCAGAGCAGGGTGGCGCTGGTGCAGTCGACCACTTTCACGTTGACGTAGTCTCCGGCCTTGAGTCCCGAGGCCTTGAACACGCAGGTCTTGTTCTGTGAGGTGCGGCCCACCATATCCTTGTCGGAACGTTTCGAAGGGCCTTCGATGAGCACTTCGAACTCTTTCCCGAGGTCGCGGCGGTTGCTCTCCAGGGAGAGACGGCTCTGCAGGGCGATGATCTCGTTGAGACGGGCAGTCTTGACCTCAGGCGGTACGTCGTCGGCGAAATGGCGTGCGGCCTTGGTGCCGGGCCTTTCTGAATACTGGAACATGAAGGCGGCGTCGAAGCCCACTTCCCGGAACAGGCTCAGGGTGTCCTGATGGTCGGCTTCGGTCTCGCCGCAGAAGCCTGCGATGACATCGGTGGTGATGGAGCAGTCGGGAATGATGCGGCGGATGGCGGCGATGCGCTCCAGATACCACTCGCGGGTGTGCTTGCGGTTCATCTTTTCGAGCATCGTGTTGCTGCCTGACTGCACCGGCAGGTGGATGTGGCGGCAGATGTTCCTGTGGGCTGCCATAGTGTAGAGGACTTCGTCGCTCATATCCTTGGGATGCGAGGTGGAGAAACGCACCCTCAGCGAAGGATCTATCAGAGCGACCTGCTCAAGCAGAGCAGCGAAGTTCATCGGCTTCTCGGAGCCGGGGGCGCCTTTCCAGTTGTAGGAGTCTACGTTCTGTCCGAGAAGGCTTATCTCCCTGTAGCCGTTGGCGAACAGCTCGCGGGCTTCGTGCAGGATGGTCTGGGGGTCGCGGCTGCGCTCGGCGCCCCTGGTGTAGGGCACGACGCAGTACGAGCAGACGTTGTTGCATCCGCGCATGATCGAGATGTAGGCGCTGACTGCGTTCTTGTCCATACGGACGGGGGATATGTCTGCGTAGGTCTCCTCGTGCGACAGGATGGTGTTGATCTGCTTGCTGTCGGCGGTGACGGCGGCGATCAGCCTAGGCAGGTCGCGGTATGCGTCAGGACCGGCGACAAGGTCCACCACCGGATGGGCGAGCAGCTGCTCCTTGAGCCTCTCCGCCATACAGCCGAGGACTCCGACCACAAGCGCGGGGTTTTTCTTCTTTTCGAGACGGAAGACCTCGAGCCTGCCGAGTATCCTCTGCTCGGCGTTGTCGCGTATCGCGCAGGTGTTGATGAGCACCAGGGATGCGTCCTCTATGTTGTCGCAGAGCGCATATCCGGCCTTCTGGAGGATGGAGAGAACCACCTCGCTGTCGTTTACGTTCATCTGGCAGCCGTAGGTCTCGATGTAGACCTGCAGGCGCTTGGGGTCGAAGATAGCCCTGACTGACTGGTATCCGTTTTGCATTACCTGGTTGCTAGAATTGCAACTGCAAAGATAGATTTTTTTATCTTTGCATAAAGATATGGCAATGAGAACATCCTTGAAGAGAATCCTGATGCTTGTCTGCACCGC
>JAGCFF010000011.1 GCA_017650285.1 Bacteroidales bacterium | reverse complement strand
TGTCCGTAGGAACGCTCGCGGTGCCTCTGCTGGGCCCAGCGGCCGTTGCCGTCCATTATGATAGATACGTGTGCGGGTACCATTCTATTTGTTGTTTCTGATGTCATCGCCCCACATCAGCTTGTCGCGCAGGGCATCTACGAAACTCATATCCCTGAGCGTGACATAGAGAGCCTTGTGAGGCGCCTGGGACAGCGTAACGCTGTGCCCTGATACTACATTGAAACCGTGGTTGTCGAAAGACATGTTCGCAGCGTTGTCCTTGCTGGTGAAACTGATTTCAATGGTGGAACTTGCATTAGCCACTATAGGCCTTACGTTCAGGTTGTGTGGCGCTATAGGGCAGATTATCAGGCAGTTCGTGGTGGGCGCCACGATGGGGCCGCCGACGCTCAGCGAGTATGCCGTGCTGCCGGTGGGGGTGGCTACCAGCACTCCGTCGGCCCAGTAGGCGGGCAGAGCTTTGCCGTCGATGGAGACGCTTATCTTGAGCATCGACGGGCCGAGCCTCATAAGCGAGAACTCGTTTAGGCAGTAGGGGTGCATACCGTCTGGCAGCTCGACTCCGGAAACCTGGAGCAGCAGCCTCGGCTCGGTGTCGAAGCGGCCGCTGACAAGGTCTTCGATCCAGCTGTTGGGGCCCTCGTCGACCTTTGCGGTCGTGAGGAATCCCAGACGGCCGAAATTGATGCCTGCCACCGGAATCTGCCTTCCTTTGAGACAATCGACTGCCGCCAGGAACGTGCCGTCGCCGCCGAGGGACAGCAGAAGGTCCGTGTCGTCGGTTATGGCATCTTCGTCCGCCGACGTGCAGCTGTATGTCTCGGCGCCGAGTGCGCCCAGCCTGCCGGCAAGATAGTTGAGCTTGGTTTCGTCTATTCGGGAGCCTTCCCTGCGGAACAGCGCGATTTTCATCGGAATACTATAATTATTACAAATTCGCGGCTTCAAATGTACCAAATAAAGAGTAATTTGCTAAAAAATTTTACATTTGCAGTTTACAATGACAAACTTAAGCGTCAATATCAACAAAATCGCGACCATCCGCAACGCCCGCGGGGGAGACAACCCCAACGTGGTGTCTGCGGCGCTTTTCATTGAGAAGTGTGGGGCGCAGGGCATTACCGTCCATCCGAGACCTGACGGCCGCCATATCCGTCACGCTGACGTCTTCGAGCTCAAGCAGGTCCTGACCACCGAGTTCAACATCGAGGGCAATCCGACCCCTGAGTTCATCGACCTTGTAATGAAGGCGAGGCCGGCGCAGGTGACTATGGTTCCTGACTCTCCGGATGCCATCACTTCCAGCGCAGGCTGGAACACCGTGGCGCACAAGGGCTTCCTCAGGACCGTCTGCGAACAGTTCCATTCCGAGGGCATCCGCTGCTCTATCTTCGTGGACCCGGATCCCGAGATGGTGAAGCACGCCGCCGACTGCGGCTGCGACCGCGTGGAGCTCTATACGTTCGGCTATGCCGAAGATTATCCCGCCGACCCGCACAAGGCCATTGCGCCTTATGTGGCTGCCGCTGAAGCCGCCCGCGACTGCGGCATCGGCCTCAACGCAGGCCACGACCTGAGCCTTGTGAACCTCAAGTTCTTCCACGAATGCATCCCGTGGCTGGACGAGGTGTCGATAGGCCACGCCCTGATATGCGACGCGCTTTATATGGGCCTCGAGGCTTCCGTGAAAGCCTACCTGAAGCAACTTGTATGACCTTAACAGATAATATTAATAAATAGAAACAGATAATTTTATGAAAAAGACATCCCTTATCCTTGCGTGCCTGGCACTTCTGGTCTCTGTAGCGACTCTTATCTTCACACTTCTCTCAAGGGAGAAAAAACCTGTTGAAACAGAGCCCATCGACGGACAGACTGCCGTAGCAGGTGACATCGTATACATCCAGATCGACTCTCTGCTGATGAACTACGATATGTACAATGACCTTATGTCTGCTTTCCAGAGCAAATATCAGGCAAGCCAGGATGAACTCCAGAAGAAGAGCCGTCAGCTTGAGAATGACGCCAAATCTTTTGAGAACCAGATCAACAAAGGTCTGTTGACAAGAAGCGCGGCTGAACAGCAGCAGCAGAATCTGCTCAAACGTCAGGAGAACCTCCAGAACGAAGCCAACAACAAGCAGCTCGAGCTTCAGGAGGAACAGTTCGTCCTGAACAACCAGGTGTATGACGCTGTCAAGACTTTCCTCGAGAAGTACAACCAGGAGCATCAGTTCGCACTGATCCTCACCACCAACACTTCTACCAACACCGTGATCGAAGGAAGCAAGATCCTCGACATCACCGAGGAAGTGACCCGCGGCCTGAACGAAGAATACATACGCAACAGGAACAAATAATGAAAGCTCTGACCCGTACTGAATTCGCTTTCCCCAAGCAGACATCCAAGTATGTCGGCAAGGTGAGGGACGTGTATTCGATTGCTGACAGGTATATGGTGATGATCGCCACCGACCGTATCTCTGCATTCGACGTGGTCCTTCCCGAGGGAATACCTTATAAAGGACAGGTCCTCAACCAGATAGCATCTTCCTTCCTGGATCTTACCCAGGACATCGTGCAGAACTGGAAGATCGCCTCTCCCGATCCTATGGTGACCGTTGGCTACAAATGCCAGGGACTGCCTGTGGAGATGATTGTCAGGGGCTACCTCACCGGAAGCTCGTGGCGCAGCTACAAGGCTGGCGCAAGGCAGATTTGCGGCGTTCCGATTCCCGACGGAATGAAGGAACACCAGAAGTTCGAGAAGCCCATCATCACCCCGACCACCAAGGCCGAGATCGGCGAGCACGACGAAGACATCAGCCGCGAGGAGATCATCGCCCGTGGCATAATGTCGCGCCGCGACTACGAGAAGCTGGAGGAGATCACCCTGGCCCTCTATCAGAGAGGCTGCGAGGTGGCTGCTTCGAGGGGCCTCATCCTCGTGGATACGAAATATGAATTCGGTATGAGGGACGGAGAACTCTATCTCATAGACGAGATCCACACTCCCGATTCTTCGCGCTATTTCTACGCCGACACCTATCAGGAACTCTTCGACAAGGGGCTTCCTCAGCGCCAGCTGTCGAAGGAATTCGTGCGTGAGTGGCTGATGGAGAACGGCTTCCAGGGCAAGGAGGGACAGAAGGTTCCCGAGATGACCCCGGAACGCGTGGAGATAATCTCTGAACGATACATCGAACTGTACGAAAACATAACTGGCAAGAAATTTGACAAGGAGCCCTACGACGACGTGGTGGACAGGATTGAAGGCAACGTAAGGAATATGCTCTCACGTCTTGTCATATAACAACAGTTGTTATGAAACGGCTTACGATCTTACTGGCATTGATGCTTGTTGTTCCCGCGCTTTCATATGCGCAGGACAATCCCTCCTATGAAATGGTCCCCGTCGAGATTTCGACTGTCAGGGCGCAGAGGGACAATTCCTGGTTCTATGTGCACAAAGTCCAGCCCAGGCAGACCCTTTACTCCATCTGCAGGGCGTACGACGTAACCCAGCAGGAAGTGTATGAGGCGAACCGGGCGGCTCTCGAAACAGGGCTCAAGGCCGGTATGGATCTGTACATTCCGTTCCACGGCGACATCGAGGCCGTCAATGCGGCGTCACAGCCTCAGCCCCAGGCAGAAACGGCGGCAGAGCAGCCCCAGTCGCAGCCGCAGGATGACGGTTTCACCACCCACCGCGTGAAGTGGTATGAATCGCTGTATTCCATTGCCAGGAAGTATGAAATATCGCCCGAAGCCATCATCAGGGCCAACCATCTCACAAGGGTGGACCTCCGCACCGGACAGATCCTGAGGATTCCCACCGCCAACTATCAGGATGCAGTGGAAAGGCAGGTTAACGGCGACTATGCGGATGAGGTCGACCAGAACGAGATAACCGTTGTCGAGGAGATCGACCAGCCGGCAGGTGATGAGCCCGTCCAGCCCTACGACGATATCTTCTTCAACGAGCCTTTCTCAGGCAAGGCGAAGATCGCCCTGCTGCTGCCCTTCAATTCAAGGAGCAGCTCTCCTTCATCGAACTACCTCGATTTCTATTCAGGAGTGCTTCTGGCCCTCGAGCGCATCAAGTCCCAGGGCATAGATGCCGACCTGAAAGTCATAGATATCTCGGAATATTCCAACAATATCGGCGCCCTGGCTTCTGACCAGTTCCTGGGCGACCGCGATTTCGTCATAGGACCGGTGATGAGCGCCGACATTTCCAAGATTGTCGACTACTGCAATATGCGCGGCATTCCGCTCATCTCTCCGATGGACCAGCAGGCCGAGAAGCTTGTGGCTGACAATCCCAGCCTGATCCAGGCTCCCGTCTCGGCCGACGACCAGATAGCCAAACTGATAGAGTCGATGGACTTCACGTCTACGGCGAAGGACAATGTCATCGTGATCCGCGAGAAAGGCAACGACTCTCTCTATTTCAAGCAGATAGAGTCAGCTCTCGTACGCGCCGACATTCCTTTCAAGACCTTCAGCTACGGCATCCTGGAAGGCCGCAGGATCGATGCGACACTCAGCAGTTCATATCTGTCGAACAGCAAGACCAACCACATCATCATCGCATCCGAGAAGGAATCGTTCGCCAGCGACGCGGTGCGCAATATCAGCCTGCTTTCATCACGCTATGACATAGTGGGTTACGGCAGCAACCGCCTGAGGAACTTCGAGACCATAGAGCTCGAAGCCTACCAGAACGTAAGCATGCACTTCAGCCTCGGCTATTATGTGGATTATTCTCGTCCCGAAGTGAGGGATTTCGTGTTCAAGTACAGGGCCCTGTTCAACACCGAGCCCGGTGCATACGCTTTCCAGGGGTATGACCTGACGAACTACTTCACGGAAGCCCTGCGCAAATACGGCAAGCGTTTCAACCGTTCGCTCGGAGATTTCGACATGAAGCTGCTTCAGTCGAATATGCACTATGAGAAGCCGTCACCGTGGGGCGGATACCTGAACAAGGCCACCAAGAACATCGTCTATCTCGACGACTACTCAATTGCCTGCGAGTAGCGATTCGATCATCCTGATATTTGAAGGAGCCTCCGCTGCGACTTTCCTGATGAAGGAATTGTCGTTGAGGGGACCGTATGCGGCTACCATCTCTTCGTCGCTTCCGAATGTGGCCTTGCGGAACGGGTTCTCGTAGTCCTTGGCCCTTGACGCCGTCACCTGTTCCTCGATGTAGCGGATAATGCCTATCTCTCGGTTGAGGGCCTGTTTCCACTCGTCGGGACCGATGCGTTTGGCTCCAAGTACGAAGCGGAGCGACAGGTATGCGTGACGGAGCTTGTCCTCCGGATATCGCTGCCATATCTCGTTGTAGCGGGCGTGTATGTCATCCCAGCTGTCGAGGGTGCCGTCCACGATGTCGCGGCGCAACTTGTCCACGTCCTCGCGGACCATCAGCTGGCCTCCGAAATTGATCCATACGCGGCGGCGCTCGCCTTCGAACTTCTCGGTGATGGAGGCCAGGTCGGCTTCGGGATGGATATGGAGATAATTCAGGACATTTACTATTGCATAGTTTACGAGCATATCGCTGTATGCGTGATATGAGTCGTAAGCCTTGCGGATGCGGACCTTGCGGTGGCTGTTCTCTATGCCTTCCGCCGTCACTTCAAGGAAGTCCACGGCTTCACGGGGTCCGTGGAGCAGTTCGTGGCCTTTGGCCCTGAGCTCCTGATCGGTCCTGGGCGCGCTGTCCTTCTCCTTCAGCAGCCAGGCCTTTGCCACAAGGATCTCAAGCAGCTTCATCGCGGCGATGGCTTCTTCCATCGAATCGGGGGCGAAAGCGTCGAACTCGATGTTCTGCAGCTTGCGGACGCGGCTGTCGCGGTTGTTGAACTTCCAGCTGTTGCGCTGCAGGGCATACATATCGTACTGCCACCAGAAGGCGGGAACTATGTCGAGGGTGTCATCCTGCGCGTTGTTGCTGACGAGCGCGAACGGGAAGGGGATGTTCATCTCGTGATTGTAGTCGGCCTTGGCGATGAGGGTGAACGAGGCGAACTTGCAGGAATGTTTGATGCTGCAGCACAGGCCGGGCCAGAAACCCCTTCCGGCCACGATCTCGCCGTCGTTGGCGCGGCTGTTGTGGTTCGAGCCGAGTGTGGCTCCGGCAGCTATGTTGCTCTGGCCCATAATGAGCGAGGCGATGAGGAACGAATTGTTGTGATGCTGCTCGTGGGCGGGGAAGATGAGGTTGTTGAGCACCTCGCAGCAGGAAATGGTGGAATTGTCGCCCATAAACGAGTTGATGAGCCTTGCACCGTATTTCAGCTTGCTGTTGCTGCCCAGTATGAAGCGTACGGAAGTGGTCGAATAGAAGATGTTGCAGCCGTAGCCGACGATTCCGTTCACCATTATCACGTTTTCACCGATTTGCGTCGGCTCCTTGTCGGACGAGTTTATGGTGACGTTCTTGATCTTGCTGGCACCCTTGATGTAGCAGCATTCGCCTATCTTGACATCCTTGATGATGGATGAATTCTTGATGACACATCTGTCCCCGATGGTGCCGTAGTAGCCGCGGCGGCTGTCGTAGCGCTTCTGGGTCAGCTCCTTGAGCCGTTCCTGGAGCGGCGTGTCGTCGATGTACTTGCCCCAGAGGTAGGCGTCTGCGGCGATCATTCCGTCGAAAGGGCAGACCTTGCGGCAGCCGGTCTCGTTCATTATCTCCAGGTAGATCCTGACATCTTCTGGCTCTCCGTCCTTCACTATTCCGTTGCCGAACTTAGAGTGGTCGGTGCAGGCCATCTCGTCGATGTTGAACAGCATGCAGTTGTCGCCGATTATGTAGTGGCTCAGGTACCTGACATTGTGGATGGCCACGTTGCTGCCGATGTCGCAGGAGCTGATGTAGCTGTTGGTAATGCCGACGGGAAGGCGCAGGTCGTGGTACTGAAGCACGTCGTCCGAAAGGTTGCCTATCCTCACGTAACCCGTGAACTTGTTGTCGCGGACCACATCCGTGTTGAAACCGGTGCCCACGAGTATCGAATTCCAGTCGTTGGCGGTGTTGCCGTTGCGGATGAGGGCTTCCTTCTCTGCCTGGGAGAGACGGCGCCAGCCTCCTTCGGGCTCACGGGTCTGGAGATTGCGGAGGGAATATTTGTCCTGGCCTTCCGGAATGTATTTCGGGTCTATCCAGCTGTCATAGGCTTTCGCCGCCGGAATGATGGTAACGCGGTCCATAAGTCTAGAGTATGTCTTTGATGAAAGGTGAGAGGCGGTAGCCGCCGCTGATGCCGGCAATGTCGGATACGCTGAGATGCTGTATCAGGCGCTTGCCCACGATGTCGGTCTCGATCTGGTCGGCACGGTATCCGTAGATCTTGTCGGAAGGGCCGCCTTCTTCGGTGGCTGCGTCGCAGGGACGGCCGAACTGCAGGGGGACAAGCCGCATTCCATTCTTGCAGAGGACTTCGAACTCTCCGTCCTCGGCGAAATTGCAGGACCCCATGAAGGCGGCGACGTCCTGCCATCTGACAGAACGTTCTTTCCGCTCCGGGTCGTCCATAGTATATCCGGTGATTATGTCAGGTTCCGCAAAGAAAAGCGGCACCAGTATTGTCTCGTCGTGAAGTTGCAGCAGCATAGGCTAGGATTCCCTCCTCATTTTGAGTTCTTTGTTCACATTGCGGCCGTGCCTGAGCAGCACCTCCCATACATATGCCCTGATGAAGCCGTAGCCGTAGCAGAACAGCTGGATGAAAGATGTCACAACCGACAGGCAGGCTATCTTGATGCTCCTGGTGGAAGCCAGTGCGCTCAGCCAGAGTGCCAGGGCGTAAACCACGATGGGCAGGATGGCCCACCAGCGCCAGAACGAGCATATGATCAGGAAAACGCAGCCCAGCAGGAACAGAGCGGGCAGGCAGTGTACGGCCTTCAGCGATTCGGGATAGATCTGCTTCAGTCCGATGCGTCCCGTGCCGAACATATACATCTGCTTGGCGTAGCGCCGCAGGCTGACGCGGCGTTTGTGGTAGACGAAAGCCTCGCGTATGAGCCTGGAGGCGAACCCGGCCTTGCGGATACGGATGCTCAGGTCCAGGTCTTCGGCCAGCATCTCGCGGAAACCTCCGACCTTCTCCCATACTTCGCGGGAGAAACCCATATTGAAGCTGCGGGGAACGAACTTCTCCATCTGCACCTTGCCTCCGCGGATGCCTCCGGTAGTGAGGAAGGACGTCATCGAGAAGTTGATGGCCTTCTGCAGGTCGGTGAAATCTTCGCTGGCGGCGTCGGGCCCTCCGAAGCTGGGCGTGAATTCCTTGTCGAGGGCTTCCTTCAGGGCCTTGAAGTAGTCGGGCGGGATGACGCAGTCCGAGTCGAAGAACACGAAATACTGTCCCGTGGCTCTTTCGAGGCCGTAATTGCGGGCTGCGCTGCGGCCTTCGTTGTTCTTATAGTAATATTTTATGTCGATCCGGTCTTCGTAGAGTACGGCGACCTGTTCGCAGGGTATGTCGGATCCGTCTTCGACCAGGACCAGCTCGAAATCCTTGCTGCTCTGGACAGCCAGGCTCTCCAGAAGACCGCGGACTTCCTCAGGTCTGTTGTAGACCGGAACGATAATCGAGAAATAGGGCATTGAATTGTTTTGATATACTACAAAAATAATAAATAATATTTGTACCTTCGCTTACCGCATATTTGAATGATGAAAAAAATTCTGGTTACGGGCGGAGCCGGATTCCTGGGCTCCCATCTTTGTGAAAAGCTTCTTCAGGAAGGCAATGAAGTAATCTGTATGGACAACTTCTTTACCGGAAGCAAGCGTAATGTCATCAAGCTTCTTGACAATCCCTATTTCGAGCTGTTCCGTCACGACATCACGGAACCTGCCAACCTCGAAGTGGACGAAATATACAACCTGGCCTGCCCCGCATCGCCTATCCACTATCAGTACGACCCCATCAAGACCGTACAGACTTCGGTGATGGGCGCCATCAATATGCTGGGTCTGGCGAAGAGGACCGGCGCCAAGGTGCTCCAGGCTTCCACCAGCGAGGTATACGGCGACCCTTCGGTGCATCCCCAGCCCGAAACATACTGGGGCAACGTGAACCCCATCGGCATACGTTCCTGCTATGACGAGGGCAAGCGCTGCGCAGAGACCCTGTTCTTCGACTATCACCGTCAGAACGGAGTCCGCATCAAGGTTGTCAGGATATTCAACACCTACGGCCCCAACATGCATCCCAATGACGGCCGCGTGGTGTCCAATTTCATAGTCCAGGCGCTGAAGGGCAAGGACATCACCATCTACGGCTCCGGAAGCCAGACCCGCAGTTTCTGCTACTGCGACGATCTCATCAGGGGCTTTATGGCGATGATGGCCACAGGCGACGAGGTGACCGGCCCCATCAACATAGGCAATCCGGGCGAATTCACCATCAAGCAGCTTGCCGAGCTTGTGATAGAACTTACGGGCTCCAAGTCAAAGCTGGTATACGAGCCGCTCCCTTCCGACGATCCCACCCAACGCAAACCCTTAATCGACAAAGCCCGCGAGATACTCGGATGGGAACCCACCATTCCGCTCCGCGAAGGTCTGATACGCACAATAGCTTATTTCGACGATTTGCTAAAGAATGAAAATAGTCTTTCTTGATTCAGCCACCCTCGGTCCGGACGTTTCGCTCGGGCCGATTGCAGCCCTCGGTGAACTGGTATGCTACGAAAGCACTTCCCCGGAAAAAGTCTTCGAACGCATTTCCGACTGTGAGGTCCTCATAGTAAACAAGGTTAAGATAGGCCGCCCGCAGATTGACGCCGCCCCAAGGCTCCGTCTGATATGCGAGGCCGCCACCGGCGTCAACAACATCGACGTGGACTATGCCGCCTCACGCGGTATCCCTGTCCGCAACGTGGCCGCATACTCTACGGAGAGCGTGGTGCAGACCACCTTCATGCATCTCCTGACGCTAGCGCAGGGGAGCGGCTGGTACGACCGCTTCGCCAAGGACGGCCGGTATTCCGGCTCGGGGATGTTCACCTGTATGGATATATTCTTCCACGAGCTGGACGGCAAGCGGATGGGAATAATAGGCCTGGGAACCATAGGCAGCCGCGTGGCCCAGGTGGCCGAAGCCTTCGGGATGAAGGTGAGCTATTTCTCCACTTCCGGCACGAACCATTCTTCGCAGTATCCTTCGCTGCCTCTCGACGAACTGCTCTCGCAGAGCGACGTAGTGTCGGTGCACGCGCCTCTCAACGCCCGCACCGACGGACTGGTGGGCTATCGTGAGATCTCCCTGATGAAGCGCTCCGCATATCTGCTCAATATGGGCAGGGGAGGAATAGTGGTGGAAGCCGACCTTGCGAGGGCCCTTGACGAAGGCCTGATCGCAGGGGCGGGACTCGATGTCTTCAGCTCCGAACCGCTTCCGTCAGACCATCCGTTCCTGAACATGGCCCATCCCGAAAAGCTGAGCCTGACTCCCCACGTAGCGTGGGCGAGCGTCGAAGCCCGCATCCGTCTGGTCGCCGGCATCGCTGCGAACATTGCAAGTTTCTGTGGCGAATAAAACCCAAATTATTTTGTGATTGAATCAAATTTTGCTAACTTGCATATGATTTGGAGTCTATATACCTGTAAGGAAAATTGACGATACTAAAATACTTACCTATATATCAATCAATTAACAAACAACCTAATCATTAACTTAAAGCATTACTTATGGAAAACAACTTCAACAAAAAGTCAACTTTCTTTAAGTTACTGTCAGTTGCTTTTGTGCTTTGCGCCTTCACCTGGAGCGCGCTTGCGCAGAACGTGATAGTTAAAGGAGTTGT
>JAGCFF010000113.1 GCA_017650285.1 Bacteroidales bacterium | reverse complement strand
GTTATTAACCGGCCGGAAAGGAAGCTTCCACCCTTCGAGGCCAACAAAATAATAACAATGAGTAAACTCGGTACTTACGTTAAAGAGTCTTATAAAGAGCTGACCACCAAGGTCACCTGGCCCACTTGGGACAAGCTTCAGAGCTCAGCCATCATCGTTATGGTTGCTTCTGTAGTGTGCGCCATCGTTATCTGGGCTATGGATTTCGTCTTCAAGACCATCATGACTGGTATCTACCAATTGTAACCATGAGCGAAGTAGCCAAAAAATGGTACGTAGTCCGTACCGCAGGCGGCAAAGAGAAGAAAGCCAAGGAATATATCGAAAAAGAGATTGAGATCCACGGATTGCAACATCTGGTGTCTCAGGTCTTCATTCCCACTGAGAAATATTTCGAGATCAAAAACGGAAAAAGAGTAAGTGCGGAAAGGATATTCTTCCCCGGCTATATTCTCGTTGAAGCCAACCTTACGGGCGAAATCGAACACCTGATCAAGAACATTCCCTTCGTTGCAGGCTTCCTTTCAGAGAAGACCGGCGGCAAAGGAAATGAAAAGAAACCTGTGCCCATCAGGGAATCTGAACTGAACAGGATTCTTGGTCGCGTTGATACTTTGGCTGATCAGGACGAAGAGACATTGACTCCTTACGTTATCGGCGAGGCGGTGAAGATCACAGACGGTCCGTTCAACGGATTTGACGGCACTGTCGAAGAGATCATGGAAGACAAGCGCAAGCTTGGCGTCATGGTCAAGATCTTCGGCCGCAAGACCATCGTCGAACTGAATTTCTCGCAAGTAACCAAAGAATAATTATGGCAAAAGAAATTGCAGGGTTTATCAAACTGCAGATCAAGGCAGGTGCTGCCAATCCGTCACCGCCCGTAGGTCCGGCTCTCGGTTCAAAGGGTGTGAACATCATGGATTTCTGCAAACAGTTCAACGCCCGCACTCAAGACAAGGCTGGCAAGATTTTGCCGGTTGTTATCACTGTCTATAGTGATAAGTCTTTTTCTTTCGTAGTCAAACAGCCCCCGATGGCTATCCTTATCAAGGACGCCGCCAAGGTTGAGAAAGGCAGCTCTGAGCCTAACCGCAAGAAAGTTGCTACCCTCACCTGGGACCAGGTGCGTGAGATTGCAAAAGAAAAGATGCCTGACCTCAACTGCTTCACTGAGAAGTCAGCCATGAAACTTGTGGCAGGTACTGCCAGAAGTATGGGTATCTATGTTGAGGGAGAATTTCCTGCTGACGTAAATTAAAGATCACACGCAATGAGTAAGTTAACAAAGAATCAACAGGCTATGGCTGCCAAATTTGACAGCAGCAAGCAATACAAGTTGACTGAGGCCTGCGAGCTGGTCAAGGAGATTTCCTACACCAAGTTCGACGCTTCTGTCGAGTTGTCTGTACGTCTTGGCGTCGACCCTCGTAAAGCGAACCAGATGGTCCGTGGCGTCGTGACTCTTCCGCACGGCACCGGTAAGGTGACCCGCGTCCTCTGCCTCTGCACTCCTGACAAGGAGAACGAAGCAAAGGAAGCCGGAGCAGACTACGTCGGTCTGGATGACTATGTAGAGAAGATCAAAGGCGGTTGGACCGATATCGATGTCATCATCTGTACACCTTCAGTGATGGGCAAGATCGGTGCACTCGGCCGTATTCTCGGTCCCCGTGGCCTTATGCCTAACCCCAAGACAGGAACTGTCACAATGGAAGTGGGCAAAGCCATCAAAGAAGTTAAAGCCGGTAAGATTGATTTCAAGGTAGACAAGCAGGGTATCGTGCACTCAGCAATCGGAAAGGTTTCTTTCTCTGCTGCACAGCTCAACGACAATGCCGTTGAATTCATCAATGCCATCATCAAGCTGAAACCTCAAGCACTCAAAGGCACTTATGTGAAGAGCATCTATATGTCTTCGACCATGAGCGCCGGTATCAATGTCGATAGCAAGTCAGTAGGCGTCGCCGATTAACAATCTGTATCATGAAGAAAGAACTCAAAGAACAAATAATTGAACAGTTGGCGGCACAGCTCGAAGCCAATCCGGATTTCTACTTGACGGATATTGAAGGCCTCAACGCAGAGCAGACTTCTGCCCTTCGCCGCGCTTGCTTTGAACATGGCATCAAACTCATGGTGGTTAAGAACACCCTCCTCGAGAAAGTCCTCGACAAAGGATCTGACGAACAGAAGTCACTTTGCCAGACTCTCAAGGGTTCTACCGCTCTGATGTTCTCTGATGTAGTGAATGCTCCCGCTAAGCTCATCAAGGAAATGCAGTCTACTCTCGGCAAACCCGAGCTCAAGGGTGCATATCTCCAGGATTGCGCTTATATAGGCGCCGAAAACCTCGAGACCCTGATCAACATCAAGTCTCGCGAGGAACTCATCGGCGATATCATCGGCTTGCTGCAATCACCTATGAAGAACGTCATCTCTGCTCTCCAGAATGCAGGTGGACAGACTATCGCAGGTATTGTCAAGACCTTATCGGAAAAATAAAAACATAGAACAAAAACAATTAAAAAATAATAAACAATTATGGCAGACATTAAAAAATTGGCAGAAGAGTTGGTAAACCTTACTGTTAAAGACGTTCAGGAACTTGCACAGGTCCTCAAAGAAGAATATGGCATCGAGCCTGCAGCTGCAGCTGTCGCTGTAGCAGCCGCTCCCGCAGCAGCTGGTGAAGCAGCCGCCGCTGAGAAGACTGAATTCGATGTTGTTCTCGTATCAGCAGGTCAGGCTAAGCTTCAGGTTGTAAAGGCCGTTAAGGAAGCTACTGGTCTCGGACTTAAGGAAGCTAAGGATCTTACCGACGCTGCTCCTAACTCAGTAATCAAAGAAAAGGTATCTAAAGCTGAAGCTGAACAGATAAAGGCCGCTCTCGAAGAAGCAGGTGCTGAAGTTGAGATCAAATAATTTCAGCCGCTTTTCAGCGTTAGCTCTTTAAAGCATTTAGGTATAGGGTCATAAAACGCCCTATACCTTTTTGTCGTTATAAAAGTCATTTCATAACAACCATTTTAACAAATGCCTCAAAAGTCTAATAATCAGCGAATTTCATTCGCAACTTCCAAAACACTCCTTGACTATCCCGATTTTCTGGAGGTGCAGATCAAATCCTTCAAGGATTTCTTCCAGCTCGACACCACCGCAGAAAACCGTCGTAGCGAAGGTTTGTTCAAGGTGTTCCAGGAGATATTTCCAATAACGGACACACGCAACAACTTCGTGCTGGAGTTCATCGACTACTTCGTCGATCCTCCCCGTTATTCGATTGATGAATGCCTTGACAGAGGTCTGACTTACAGCGTTCCGCTCAAAGCAAAGCTGAAACTCTACTGTACAGACCCTGAACACGAAGATTTTGACACGGTCATTCAGGACGTCTTTCTGGGCTCTATCCCCTATATGACTCCCCGCGGAACCTTCATCATCAACGGTTCCGAGCGTATCGTCGTGTCACAGCTGCACCGTTCTCCAGGCGTATTTTTCGGTCAGAGCATGCACGCCAACGGCACAAAGCTCTACTCTGCCCGCATCATCCCGTTCAAAGGTAGTTGGATCGAGTTTGCAACAGACATCAACAATGTGATGTATGCATACATCGACCGCAAGAAGAAATTGCCTGTCACCACTCTTCTCAGGGCCATCGGCTACGAGAGTGACAAGGACATCCTCAACATCTTTGACCTTGCAGAAGAAATCAAGGTCAACAAGACTAATCTGAAGAAATGCATCGGACGCAAGCTCGCAGCCAGGGTACTCAAGACCTGGAACGAGGATTTCGTGGACGAGGACACCGGAGAGGTTGTCTACATCGAGCGTAACGAAATCATCGTCGACCGCGAGAAGGTCATCGACGAAACCGACGTAGAGGACATCCTCGAGTCAGGAGTAGCCACCATTCTCGTTCACAAGGACGACGCCAACAGCTCCGAATATTCTATAATCCACAACACACTGCAGAAAGACCAGTGCAACTCCGAGAAGGAAGCCATTCTCTATACATACCGCCAGCTGCGCAACTCCGAACCGCCGGATGAGGCAACTGCAAGGGATGTCATCGAGAAACTGTTCTTCTCTGACAAGAGATATGACCTGGGCGACGTAGGACGCTACCGCATCAACCGCAAGCTCGGTTTGAACACTCCTGCAGAGACCAGGGTCCTCACCAAGGAAGACATCATCGAGATCATCAAGTACTTGATCCAGCTGATGAACTCAAAGGCCGCAGTCGACGATATCGACCACCTCAGCAACCGTCGTATCCGCACTGTGGGCGAGCAGCTGGCCAACCAGTTCAGCGTAGGTCTCAGCCGCATCGCACGCACCATCCGCGAGAGGATGAACGTCCGCGACAACGAGGTCTTCACCCCTATCGACCTGATCAATGCCAAGACATTGAGCAGCGTCATCAACAGCTTCTTCGGCACCAGCCAGCTGAGCCAGTTCATGGACCAGATCAACCCTCTGGCCGAAATGACTCACAAGCGCCGTCTGAGCGCCCTCGGTCCCGGCGGTCTGAGCCGTGACCGTGCAGGTTTCGAGGTACGTGACGTACACTACACCCATTACGGCCGCCTCTGCCCTATCGAAACCCCTGAAGGCCCGAACATCGGTCTTATTTCTTCACTCTGCGTATATGCGCGCATCAACCCGCTCGGTTTCATCGAGACCCCCTACCGCAAGGTACAGGACGGCAAGGTAGATCTCAGCGACGAAGGCTGCGTATATCTCAGCGCCGAGGAAGAGGAAGAGAAGATGGTGGCACTGGCCAATGTCCATCTGGACGACGAAGGCAACATCACCGACGAACGCATCAGCTGCCGCTACCAGGCAGACTTCCCGGTTGTAGGAAAGAACGATGTGAACCTTATGGACGTTGCCCCGAACCAGATATCATCAATCGCAGCATCGCTGATTCCGTTCCTGGAGCACGACGATGCCAACCGTGCATTGATGGGAAGTAACATGATGCGCCAGGCTGTTCCTATCATCAAGCCTGAAGCTCCTATCGTAGGTACCGGCCTCGAAGGTCCGGTCATCCGCGACAGCCGCACCCAGATCACCGCTACCGGCAAGGGCGAAGTAGTATTCGTCGATGCCCGCGAGATCCACATCAAGTACGAGCGTACCGAAGCCGAGAAGTTCGTAAGCTTCGATCCCGACATCACGGTCTACAAGCTCCCTCTCTGGAGAAAGACCAACCAGAACACCACAATCCACCTCACCCCCATCGTCCGCAAGGGCGACAAGGTTAAACCGGGACAGATCCTCACCGAAGGCTATTCAAGCCAGAACGGAGAGCTTGCCCTCGGCCGCAACCTGAAGGTGGCCTTCATGCCCTGGAAGGGATACAATTTCGAGGATGCCATCGTCCTCAGCGAAAAGATCATCCGCGAAGACATCTTCACGTCTATCCACGTGGATGAATATATAATGGAAGTGCGTGACACCAAGCGCGGTATGGAAGAGCTCACCAGCGATATTCCGAACGTCAGCGAGGATGCCACCAAGGATCTTGACGAGAACGGTATCATCCGCATCGGCGCCTCTGTGGAGCCGGGTGACATCCTCATCGGAAAGATCACTCCCAAAGGCGAAAGCGATCCTTCTCCTGAAGAGAAGCTTCTCCGCGCCATCTTCGGCGACAAGGCCGGTGACGTGAAAGACGCATCTCTCAAGGCTTCTCCTTCACTGTCAGGTGTCATCATTGACAAGCGACTCTACAGCCGCATCAATTCAAAGGAGACCGGCAAGAAAGAGAAAGCACAGATCAAGGCTCAGGAGCAGGCTGCTACCGAAGAGTTCCTCCGCAAGACCGGCGAACTCCGCACCCTGTTCATCGACAAGCTCTGCACCCTCACCGAGGGCAAGAAGAGCGCCGGTGTCATCGACCTCTTCAATGTAGAGGTCATTGAAAAGGGTTCTGAATTCACCCGCGAGGCTCTCGAAGCCATCGACTACAATGTCATCAGCCCTGTCAAATGGACTTCTGACAAGAACACCAACAACATGATCAAGACTCTCATAGGCAATTACCTGATTGCCTACAAGGAGCAGGATGCGCAGCTCAAGCACATCAAATACAACCTTACCATCGGTGACGAACTGCCTAACGGCATCATGCAGCTGGCCAAGGTTTATGTTGCCAAGAAGCGCAAGATCAGAGTCGGTGACAAGATGGCCGGCCGCCACGGTAACAAGGGTATCGTTGCCAAGGTTGTACGCGACGAAGACATGCCGTTCCTCGAGGACGGTACTCCTGTCGACATCGTCCTCAACCCTATGGGTGTGCCCAGCCGTATGAACCTCGGACAGATTTTCGAAACCGTGCTCGGTTGGGCCGGCAAGGAACTCGGTCTGAAGTTCGCCACACCTATTTTCGACGGTGCCACTCTCGAAGACATCTGCAAATACACCGACAAGGCAGGCGTGCCTCGTTACGGTAAGACTTATCTGCGCAACGGTGAGACCGGCGAACTCTTCGACCAGCCGGCAACTGTAGGTGTCATCTATATGATCAAACTGGGTCACATGGTTGACGACAAGATGCACGCACGTAGCATCGGTCCTTACTCTCTCATCACCCAGCAGCCTCTCGGCGGTAAAGCCCAGTTCGGAGGCCAGCGTTTCGGAGAGATGGAGGTCTGGGCCCTCGAGGCCTTCGGTGCCGCCAATGTGCTTCAGGAAATCCTGACCATCAAGTCAGACGACGTCACAGGCAGGGCAAGAGCCTACGAAGCCATCGTCAAGGGAGATCCGATGCCTGCAGCAGGCATCCCCGAGTCCCTCAACGTTCTCATTCACGAGCTCTGCGGTCTCGGCCTGAGCATTCACCTGGATTAATTATTTACCTGATCATTATGAATAAAGACAATAAAGTTAAAACCAATTTCAACCGCATCAGTATCGGACTGGCATCTCCGGATGACATTCTGAAACGCTCTTCAGGTGAAGTCCTCAAGCCGGAAACCGTTAACTACCGTACCTACAAGCCGGAGCGCGACGGTCTCTTCTGCGAAAGGATTTTCGGTCCCACCAAGGACTACGAATGCCACTGCGGAAAGTATAAGAGAATCCGCTACAAAGGCATCATCTGCGACCGATGCGGCGTGGAAGTGACAGAGAAGAAAGTACGCCGCGAGCGTATGGGTCACATCACCCTTACGGTGCCCGTTGCCCACATCTGGTATTTCCGTTCGACTCCGAACAAGATCGGCTATCTGCTCGGCCTTCCCAGCAAGAAGCTCGAAGCTGTCATCTATTACGAGAAATATATCGTGACTCAGCCCGGTGCAGCTTCACAGTTCGGCGTCAACCTCAACGACCTGCTTTCTGAAGACGAGTATCTCGACGTTCTCGACAAGCTCCCTGCCGACAACCAGTCGCTGGACAATGACAATCCCGACAAGTTCATCGCAGGAATGGGCGCAGAAGTCATCTATGACCTGCTCTCGAAGCTAGATCTTGACCAGTTGAGCTACGACCTTCGTCACAAGACTGAAAACGAGACTTCGCAGCAGCGCAAGAACGAGGCTCTCAAGAGGCTGAGCGTCATCGAAGCCTTCCGCGAGTCGAAGGACATCAACCGTCCGGAATGGATGATCATGAAGGTCATCCCCGTCATTCCGCCGGATCTCCGTCCCCTCGTTCCCCTGGACGGCGGCCGTTTCGCCACTTCAGACCTCAACGACCTCTACCGTCGTGTGATCATCCGCAACAACCGTCTCAAGAGACTCATCGAGATCAAGGCCCCCGAAGTCATCCTCCGCAACGAGAAACGTATGCTGCAGGAAGCCGTCGACTCGCTCTTCGACAACAGCCGCAAGAGCAACGCCGTCAAGACTGAGGCCAACCGTACTCTCAAGTCTCTCTCAGACAGCTTGAAAGGAAAACAGGGTCGTTTCCGTCAGAACCTGCTCGGTAAACGTGTCGACTATTCAGCACGTTCAGTTATCGTGGTAGGTCCCGAGCTCAAGATGCACGAATGCGGTCTGCCTAAATATATGGCAGCCGAGCTCTATAAGCCTTTCATCATCCGCAAGCTCATCGAGCGCGGCATCGTGAAGACCGTCAAGAGCGCCAAGAAGATCGTGGACCGCAAGGATCCGGTCATCTGGGATATCCTCGAGAACGTAATGAAGGGCCATCCGGTGCTTCTGAACCGTGCTCCTACCCTGCACCGTCTCGGTATCCAGGCGTTCCAGCCCAAGCTCATCGAGGGTAAGGCAATCCAGCTCCATCCTCTGGCTTGTACCGCATTCAACGCCGACTTCGACGGTGACCAGATGGCAGTGCACCTCCCTCTCGGAAATGCAGCCATCCTGGAAGCCCAGCTGCTTATGCTCGGCAGCCACAACATCCTCAACCCTGCCAACGGCGCGCCTATCACCGTTCCTTCACAGGATATGGTGCTTGGTCTGTACTACATCACCAAGGAGCGTCCCGGTGCCAAGGGAGAAGGTATGACGTTCTATGGCCCTGAAGAGGTCATCATCGCCCTCAACGAAGGCCGTCTGACCCATCAGTCGATCATCAACGTACGTCTGCCGAAGAACAAGCTGAAACCCGAAGAAGGCACCCAGATCGTGAAGACCACCGCCGGCCGTATCATCTTCAACCAGGTGATTCCGGACGAGGTTCCCTACATCAACATCCTTCTCAAGAAGAAGAACCTCAGGGACATCATCGGCGAAGTGCTCAAATATACAGGCGTAGCCCGTACTTCCCAGTTCCTTGACGACATCAAGAACCTCGGTTACAAGATGGCATACCTCGGAGGTCTGTCATTCAACCTTGCCGACGTGCTTGTGCCCGACCAGAAGAGCGAACTCGTGAACAAGGGTTACGAAGAGGTGGCAAGCGTCCAGGACAACTTCGGTATGGGTCTTATCACCAACAACGAGCGTTACAACCAGATCATCGACATCTGGACCAAGACCAACAACAGTCTTACCAAGATCGTCGAGGAGCAGATCCGCAACGACAACCAGGGCTTCAACCCTGTATATATGATGCTTGACTCAGGAGCCCGTGGTTCCAAGGAGCAGATCCGTCAGCTTTGCGGTATGCGTGGTCTGATGGCCAAGCCGCAGAAGAGCGGAAGCCAGGGAGCCGAGATCATCGAGAACCCTATCCTTGCAAACTTCAAGGAAGGCCTGAACGTTCTCGAGTACTTCATCTCTACCCACGGTGCCCGTAAGGGTCTGGCCGATACCGCCCTGAAGACTGCCGACGCCGGTTATCTGACCCGTCGTCTCGTCGACGTTTCACACGATGTCATCATCAACGAGGAAGACTGCGGCACTCTCCGCGGCCTCGTGGCAACTGCCATCAAGGACAAGGACGAAGTCGTAGAGACTCTCGGTGAGAGAATCCTCGGCCGTACTTCAGTCCACGACATATACAACCCTCTCACCGCAGAGAAGATACTTTCTGCAGGAGAGATGATCACCGAAGATACCGCCAATCTCATCCAGTCACTGCCTATCGAGCAGGTTGAGATCCGCTCCGTGCTGACTTGCGAAAGCCGCAAGGGTGTATGCGCGAAGTGCTATGGCCGCAACCTCGCCACCGGACGTCTGGTGGAGAAAGGCGAAGTGGTCGGCGTCATCGCCGCACAGTCTATCGGCGAGCCCGGTACCCAGCTGACCCTGCGTACCTTCCACGTCGGTGGTACTGCATCCAACATAGCAGCAGAGAGCGAGATCAAGTCGAAGAACGAAGGTGTGCTGAAGTTCGAAGAACTCCGCACCATCGTCAAGGTTGACGAGGACGGTGACCATACTATCGTCGTCGGCCGTACAGGTGAGATGATTATCGCCCACCCCGAGACCGACATCACCCTCAACCAGTATCACATTCCTTACGGAACCGAGCTGTTCTTCAAGGAAGGTGACCTCGTACACAAGGGAGACCTCATCTGCAAGTGGGATGCTTACAACGCCCTCGCCATTTCCGAGGTAGCCGGTACCGCTCACTACGACAACCTCATCGACGGTATGACCTACCGCGAGGAAGCTGCCGACGAGTTCTCGATCCACCACGAGAAAGTGATCATCGAGAGCCGCGACAAGTCGAAGAGCCCTGCCATCATCCTCAAGGACAAGGACGGCAACGAACTCAAGCAGTACAACCTGCCTGTGGGCGCCCACCTCAACGTCGAGGACAAGCAGGAAATCCACACCGGTGACATCATCTTCAAGATTCCGCGTGCTACAGGTAAGTCGAGCGATATCACCGGCGGTCTGCCGCGTGTAACCGAGCTCTTCGAGGCCCGCAACCCGTCTAACCCCGCCATCGTGAGTGAAATCAACGGTGAGGTCATTATGGGTGCCAACCGCCGCGGTAACCGCGAGATCATCGTCCGCGCACGTTCAGGCGAAGAGAAGAAATATCTCGTTCCTCTGTCTAAGCAGATCATGGTTCAGGAAAATGACTACGTCCGCGCCGGAATGCCTCTGTCAGACGGTGCCGTATCTCCGAGCGACATACTTTCTATCCTCGGCCCTATCGCCGTCCAGGAGTACATCGTCAACGAGATCCAGCAGGTTTACCGTATGCAGGGTGTGAAGATCAACGACAAGCACTTCGAGGTCATTGTCCGCCAGATGATGCGCAAGGTGCAGATCATCGATCCGGGCGACACCAAGTTCCTTCCCGAGCAGCTTGTCGACAAGTGGGAGTTCCTCGAGGAGAACGACAGCATCTTCGACAAGAAAGTCGTTACCGATGCCGGTGATTCCCAGGAGCTTCACGCAGGTCAGATCGTGTCAGTACGCCGTCTGCGCGACGAGAACTCAGTGCTGAAACGTCAGGACCTCAAGCTTGTGGAAGCCCGCGACGCCGTTCCTGCAACTTCAAACCAGATCCTGCAGGGTATCACCCGCGCAGCTCTGCGTACCAACAGCTTCATGTCAGCCGCATCATTCCAGGAGACCACCAAGGTTCTCGGCGACGCCGCCATCCGCAGCAAGGTCGACTTCCTCGAGGGTCTGAAGGAGAATGTGATCTGCGGTCACCTGATTCCTGCCGGTACCGGTCAGCGCGATTTCGACAACCTGGTAGTAGCGTCTATGGACGATTACAACAGGATGATCGGCCGCGCAATGGCAGCAGCAGAAACTGCCGAATAAGCAGTTCCCATATATATGAAAAGAGTCCGGAATTTCTTTCCGGACTCTTTTTTTTGTACTTTTATTCTATGAAAAAGTTTTTTGCCGCCTTTGCCATATTCTTTTTTGCATTTACAGCATCCGGACAGGATGCCGTGATGTCTTCGTGGCCATATCTCTACCCTGAATTCTCCAAAGGCACCGTCTGGATGAGTGACGGCAAGAAATACGAGAGGGACTTGAACGTCCACCTTGCAAAGGGAAGGCTCCATTTCGTAGACGGCAATGCCATAAAAGAAGCAAATTCTGGTGAAATAGTCCTGGTAGAACTGAACGGTGACCAGTTTACCTCCCTGAACGGGGATATCGTCAAGGTTATAGGAGATATCGAGCGCGGATATGTGGCAAAGAAAACCTCCGTTGATTTTCAGAAGCTCAACGAAACCGACGGCCCGTACGGCACCAAGATCGATGCGGGAGCAACTCTCAGCCTGACGACCTTGGAACTGACGGGTGACGCCAGCAGCTACCCGGAACTGCTGCGCAACCGCAACGAAGGCAGTTCGCTGCCCCTTAAGAACGATTATTATATCGTAACAGGCGGCAAAGTGCTGAACGCCTCAAAGAAAGCAGTCGAGAACAGCCTGGATGCAGAAGGTAAAGCTGCTTTCAAAACATTCCAGAAACAGAACAAGATCAAATGGCAGGATACTGCCAGCCTCCTCCAGCTCGTAGATTTCCTGGCAGGTTTATAATCCTTATTATTTCGCCGCGGGAATGGTAACGGTTTCGGTGTCGCGGACAAGGTTTGCGAGCTCCTGGGCCGTATATGGAATATCTTCTACGGTGAATTCCGGCACGTTGAACGAGTACATAAAGAATGTCGACCACTTCGGGTTCTTCATCGGCAGGGCGAACGGCTTGCCGAAAGTGCCGTCACCGTTGTGGTGGGCGAAATAGACGCGCGTGTAGTGGGCGTCGTCCCTGCGGGTAGTGAAGGCCACCCACTCGCCCGTGCTGGACCAGGAATGATAGCTCTCCGGCAGATTGCTGTTGACTTCGTCGATGGCGCGCCAGCTGCCGTCCTGCAGGTCAAGAAGATACAGGTCCGCATCTTCGTGCCATATATGGAACACTCCGTACTCTCCCATCGCAAACATCAGCCAGCGGCCGTCGGGTGAAACCCTGGGGATGGATATGCTCTTCCCCATCGCCGAAGCGTCGATGACCTTCACAGGCTCGCCCCAGCTGCGGTTGTCAGGATCGAAATCAATGTAGTACAGGTCGTATCGGATGTCCTCGTAATGCTCGTAAAAATAGGTGGTCTTCATTTCCGGCTCGCCGTCATAAGGCATATAGGCCGATGTGAAATACAGCCTGCGTCCGTCAGGAGCCCAGGCGGGGAAACATTCCAGGGCATCGGGATCGTCATATACCAGCTGGACCTCGTTCTTGTCAAGGTCGTAGAGTATCAACTGGCTGTTGTCGTCGATAACCTCCAGCAGGTTGCGGTGATGACTGTGGAACTCCTGATATGTGAAGTTGGTGGAATATGCTATGTAGTCGTACTTTGGATTCCAGGCCGGATATACTCCGGATGAAATTGTAGAGTCGTTCTTCATATTGATCTTGCGTACGTCATCGCCGCGCAGGACCATTGTTCCTCCAAGGTACTGGCGCACGTGGATCTGCATCTCGTCGGTACCGTAGTTGCGGAAATGGTGGCAGTTCATGCACTGCACCTGGCTGCCGTCCTTCAGCAGCTCGTTGTTGTAGAATTCCCTGTCGCTGTAGCTTGTCAGGTCGCGTATAGTCAGCGACAGATGCTCGAAATTCTCGAAATTCGGCGGGATAAGCCTGTAAGCGAGATATTGGTCTATCGGGCCGGCGACATCGAAATAGAAAGGCTCGAAACGCGTCCAGGAGCCATCCTTGCGCATATAGGTCTCAACTTCGATGCGTTTGGCAGCCGAGAGCAGTTTCTTCCAGTCTTTCACGGACGGCACTGCCCTGTCCTTTCCTTTCACTGCAACTTTCTCGCTGCCTGCAGAGAATACCGTCACATAGCGGCTTGCGTCCTCGTCATAGGCAAAAGTCAGAGGGGCTATGTTCGACGGGATGGTGACGCCGGCATAGTCCGGGGTCATCGCAGGAGTTCTGCCGGCCTGTTCAGCCTTCTGAGGTACACCGGCGCAGGCATTCAACGCGACTGCAACGGTCAGTATAGTGATTATCCTGTATAATGCTTTCATGACCGTACGCTAAATGTAGTTGTCTACGAAGAAGTAGAAATAGAAATATGTCTTGCCGAAGCGCTTGTAGCTGGCTTCTCGAAGTTCGTTGACGCTGCCCTGATGGGTGGTCATATAGGTGGCGAAGGAATCATACTGACGGCGCACTTCGTCATCTATGGGAAGGTTGTCGGCTATGCCGGAGCCCTGCAGCACGGAGAAGAGATATGCCGCCTGCTGGTAATAGCGAGGCAGCTTTTCAGGCTCGTTTATGCCGTAATAGTTGTCAAGAGCCTGCCAGAATGCATTCACATCTTTTGAGAGCATAGCCCAGAGCACCGCACACTCGGCATATTCCGGAGTCAGGTCTTCGAATTCCGGCTGTTCGAAAAGGGCGAAATGCTCCAGGATCTTGTATTCGATCTCTCCGTTCTCGGAGTAGAACTTGTTCTCGCGGGGACAGTCCAGCTTGTAATGCTCTTCATACACCTCAGGCAGCTGCACGCTGTCGGACAGAAAATATCCGCGGTTCGCCGCAGCCCACTTGGAATGGAAAAGAGTGTTGTCAAGGATGTCGAGATATTTCTCTGCAGCCTTGTCGTTGCCGGCCAGCAGCATCGCGAGAGCAGCCTCCCTCAAGTCGTAATAAGACCATCCGCCGTGGATGCTCGTTGCGGTGGACCACACGTAGGAGCTGTTGAAGAGGCCCCAGTAGCGGTAGATGGTAGGTCCGTACTGGCTGACGAAAGGTATATCTTCCATAGTCAAAAGGCCCTGGGGCGCCGAGAACAGCAGGTTTCCGGACTCTCCCATATACTGTATGGCAATCATCCTCAGCTCTGTCATCAGCCTCGAAGGCCTTTCGTAAGTCTCGAAATAATATTTTGCGTAAAGGTCGCGACGGTCGTCGCCGCCCAGGTTCTTGACCTTCTTCATAAGATTGGCGTAGGTCCTGGCATTGGCGGCATCTTCCCTCTTCACCACCTTGTCATAAAGCTTGACTACCTTCTGGTAGTCCTGATCCATAAGCGCGTAGTACATTTTTGTCTCCGCCCTGTAGTCGGCACCGGCCTTCCACAGCAGGCAGCCGATAAGGACGGTTACAATCAGCACACAGCACGATGATGCGATGCTGCCGCGCCTGTATTCCTCTCCTTTATCGTTCTTTCCCCTGAAGCAGAGTGCCATCAGAAGAGAGAAGGCTGCCAGCAATATGTACGGCAGGACGTTGACCTTGTCGTAGTTGTAGAATTCGACTACCGGCACGCCTGCCAGCCAGTTGTGGCCGAAGGCCATCGGCAGGAAGGCAATAGCTGCCAGCAGAAGCACGTCGAAAAAGCCGTAGACAGCCTTGAAGGCCAGACGGTTATGCGAAACCTCGCTCAAAACGGCAAGAGCAGCCCCCAGCAGGCCGTATGCGCCGAAAAGCAGATAGCCGGCCAAGGCAGAAACTGCTGTGACAACCATCTTCACCGCATAGTTGCCGATGCTCTTGCAGCACTGCAGGATTGCAAGGCTGGCAAGGAAGCCGAGAGTCGCGGTATAGAACACGTTGCGATAGAGCATCACATTCACCTTGTCGCCGTAGCCCATCACCGTAAGCAGCAGCATCGCCACCGGGACAAGCCCCAGCATGCTGAAGCCGCGCGGAATGTCGAAAGCCTTGAGAGACAGCCAGTATACCGCTTCCCACAGCAGCACGGCTATCAGAGCGCCGAGCCAGGGGACATACAGGAACTGGGCGAGGAAGGCCGAAATATACTCCAGGAAACCGCCTGCCTTCAGTACGGTCTCCTCGAAGAAAGAGCGTTCATAGATGAAGAGGCTCAGATCCCCGAAACGGGCAAGGACATCCCTGTAGACGAAAGCCAGCACTGGGAACAGGGCTGCAATGAGCAGCACCGCCCAGAAGCATCTTTCATATTTCGCGAAAACTTTCTTCATCGTTTCACAGCTATGCATTCAGTCTCCATCAGCCAGGCAGGACGGCATATCGGAGCGTGAAGTATCAGTTTGGGTATAGAACTGCCGAAGCGTTCGTCATATAATCTGCTCACGGCAGCGCAATCTTCCCTGTTGCGGATGTACACCAGCATCACGGTGACATCGTCATAGGTCATCGAGGCCTCTTTAAGCAGAACCTCGACATTCTCCCAGGAACGGAGAGTCTGGGCCTCGATGTCTCCCACGTGGAGCACATTGCCGGCAGGGTCGATGCTTGCCGTACCGGATATGAGCGCAGTGCGCAGTCCGTCAAGGGTAAGGACGGTTCCGCGCTCGAAGGTCACACCGTATGCGTCAGTACGGCCGAGATTCGAACTGCCCTTGAGATAGCGG
>JAGCFF010000112.1 GCA_017650285.1 Bacteroidales bacterium | reverse complement strand
TCCAGACCCGCGACTGGTTCTGGACCATCAGCGGTAACGCCACCTACAACCATAACGAGATTACCGAACTCATCGGTGGTGACGAAGATTATTACGTGGCGACCGGCGGTATCTCTGCAGGTACCGGCGGAACCATCCAGGCTCACGCAGTGGGACATCCCGCAAATTCATTCCTGGTATACCAGCAGGTTTATGACAAGAACGGAAAACCTCTCGAGGGTGTGGTTGTCGACAGAAACGGAGACGGCACCATCTCAGAGAAAGATATGTACTATTTCCACAGTCCTCACGCTCCTATGACTTTCGGCCTGTCTACCCGTCTTGAATACAAGAACTGGGATTTCGGCATGAACTTCCGCGCCAACGTAGGCAACTATGTCTACAATGACCTCTTCGCCGGCCAGGCAAACGTATCATACAATGCGCTGTGGGCACAGAGCACATATCTCGGAAACCGTCCGAGAGCATCTCTTGCCAACAACTGGCAGACCTATGACATCGAGGCTACCCACTCAGATATGTATGTCAAGAACGCTTCATTCCTGAAGTGCGACAACATCACTCTCGGCTACAGCTTCTCAAGCCTGTTCAAGGGCGGCAACTATGACGGAATCGGCGGACGTATATATGCAACCGCCAACAACGTCTTCTGTATAACCAAGTACGAAGGCATCGATCCTGAAGTCTTCGGCGGCATAGACAACAACATCTATCCCCGTCCGTTCTCAGTGATTTTCGGTGTCAACCTTAACTTCTAATCCGATACGGCTATGAAAAGAAATATATCAAGAATACTTCTCGGTTCTGCAGCAGCTGTAATACTGTCACTCGGAACCACTGCCTGCGTCGGAGATCTGGATGTCACCCCCATCGACCCCAACTATCAGGTAATAACTGATGCCGCTACGCTCGACAACTTGTTCAACAAATGCTACGCAACCCTCGCAATGGCTGGTAACGGCGACGTGGACGGTGACGTGGATGTTGACGGTATCGACGGCGGTACTTCGGGTTTCGTCCGCCAGATGTGGAACTCTAACGAGCTTACTTCAGATGAAGCCATCTGCGCATGGGGCGACGAAGGAATCCCCGGCTTCAACTTCAACTCTTATGACGGCTCTCACCCTATGCTGAGAGGTTACTACTACCGTCTGTATACTGCCATCACTTATTGCAACCACTATCTCGCTATGGCCGAAGAACTCGGAGCCGACGCTGAGAAAGTTGCAGAAATCCGCTTCCTCCGCGCACTTGAGTATTATCTCGCACTCGACGGATTCGGAGGCAGGATTCCTCTCATCAAGGCATTCGATTCATCTGGCGAACCCGCAGCTCGCGGCCGCATCAACGAGAATGACTACAGCGGCTATGAGGTTTACGACTTCATCGAGTCTGAGCTTCTCGACATTCAGGACAAACTCGCTGCTCCCAAGGTCAAGATGGAAGGCCAGGAAGGATACGGACGCGTAGACCAGGCCGCTGCCTGGACGCTTCTCACCCGCCTTTATCTGAATGCCCAGGTTTATACCGGCACAGCACAGTGGGCCAAGGCTAAAGAGTATGCAAAGAAGGTCATCGATTCTCCTTACAAACTCTTTGTAGACGATGACGTCAATGGATATACCGCTTACGAGCGTCTGTTCATGGGCAACAACGGCAGCAACGGTTCAGCCGTTGAAAGTATTTTCACCATTATGCAGGATGGTGCCACCACTGCAAGTTGGGGATGCACCCTGTTCCTCATCGCTTCTACCCACGATGCCAACCTCCCCGCCTGGGGAACTTCTGAGGCATGGGGCGGAAACCGCGCACTTCCCGAACTGGTAGACAAGTTCTTCCCCGGCAAGAACGCACCGCTCGAGGCTCTTCCCGATGCAATGCAGACTGCAGCTGGTGACGACCGTGCCCTCTTCGAGAGCGTAGGCAGGTCTTATTCCATCGATAAGGTAGGAACCTTCACCAACGGTTTCGCTGTAACTAAATTCAACAATATCTACAGCGATGGCGGTTCATCTCACGACGCACAGTACGTGGACACTGATTTCTTCTTCTTCCGTGCTGCCGAGGCTTATCTTTCTTATGCTGAAGCTGACGCACGCCTGAACGGAGGCAAGGCCACGGATGACGGACTTGACAAGATCAATGCAGTCCGCGCACGCGCACACGCATCAAGACTCCCTTCAGCCGATCTTGCAACAATATGCGACGAATGGAGCCGTGAGTTCTACTTCGAAGGACGCCGTCGTTCTGACCTCATCCGTTTTGGATACTACGGAGGCAACACCAGCTACACCTGGACTTTCAAAGGCTCTTCTGACATTTATGCCGGAACTCCCTTCCCCGCTTTCCGTAACATCTTTGCAATTCCCACGACCGACATCGTGGCCAACTCTAACCTTGTACAGAACGCAGGTTATTAACAGACACAGCAATGACAATGAAAAAAGTATTATATCTATTGGCAGCTGTAATGTGCCTGGGCACTGCAGTCTCTTGTGAAGACTTCCGCGAGATCGTCACTCTCAATGACCATCCCTCGACTTTCGTGCTCAACACTCCTGCTTTTGCCAATAACAACTATGACCTTGACAATTCGTCGGTCGTAGTGCTGACCTGCTCGCAGCCTGACTTCGGCTTCACCGCTCCTGTGCTCTACACCACACAGGTCTCTCTGGAGAACGACTTCGAGACTGAAGGCAAATATGAGACGTTCAGCATAGCATCGACTACTGCACGCATAGAATTGCCCGCTGACGAATTCGCAGCATTTGTGACTTCTCTCAGCGGCAAGGAAGAATCTGCTTTCCCCATTACGGAGAAAGTTTACCTGCGCGTAATCGCAAGGGTCAAGAATACCGACGCGACCATCGCATCAAACGTGATCACTCTCGACAAGGTTTCCACCCGCTTCGCACTTCCTCCGGTTGAGTTCAAGGACAACATATACGTTGTCGGAGCAAACATCGGTACAGCTTGGAGTACTTGGAAACCCGTAGCAAGTGTTTACGGTATCGCCGGTGAATACTATACCCTCGTTTACAACGGCGGCGGTAACGACAACGGCCTCAAGTGGGGCGAAGCCGAAGGCGACTGGAGAGGTTTCAGCGCACTCAAGTCAATCGTTGACAATGCAGGCGCAGGAGTCACCAGGAAGGAAGATGACGACAATCTCGTCTTCGCCAACCCCGGCTGGTATGTTCTCCATTTCGAAGCCACTGTAGTTGGCCAGACCATTGAATATGCCCTCAAGGTGGAGCCCGGCAAGGCATTCATCATCGGTGCTTGCGCTGATGGCGACTGGACCGGCGGCAACACAGCTTGGGAAATGACCCCGAACGCTGACGGAATCTTTGTATCGCCTGAATTCGTAGGCGGCGGTGAACTTCGTGCCTACATCCTCGTGCCCGGTCTCGACTGGTGGCGCACAGAATTCACCCTCTACCAGGGCAGCCTCTATTTCCGCGACGTCGACATCCCCAACAACTGGGCTGAAAACAAGGGTGCTGCATACTCAGTTCAGGGCGCAGCAGGCCAGAAACTGTATGTGGACTTCTCTTTCAACACCGGTGAGGTAAAATAAAACTGAAGCATTATGAAGAAATTACTTTATACAATGATAGCTGCGATGTTCGCCTTCACTGCCTGTGAAGCGCCTTTCGAGCCCGCAGCCGATCCGCAGGCTTATCCC
>JAGCFF010000111.1 GCA_017650285.1 Bacteroidales bacterium | reverse complement strand
TCGAACCGCGAGAGCCTGCGCTTCTACGCGCAGTTCGCCGACGTGGTGGTGCTGGCCCGCGAGCTCACCCTCGTGCAGGTGAAGGAGATCAAGAAAACCATCGACGAGGAGAACATCTGCGGCCCGTCGGGCAAGCCGCTGCGCATAGAGCTGTTCTGCCACGGCGCGCTGTGTATGGCCGTGTCGGGCAAGTGCTACCTCTCGCTGCACGAATACAACGCCTCGGCCAACCGCGGAAGCTGCTACCAGGTGTGCCGCCGCGGCTATGAGGTCACCGACCTCGAGACTGGCAGCCAGCTGGTGGTCGACAACAAGTATATAATGTCTCCCCGCGACCTGTGCACCATAGAGTTTATGGACCGCATCATCGACGCGGGAGTCACAGTCTTCAAGATAGAAGGCCGCGCCCGCTCGTCGGAGTATGTGAAGACCGTGGCGCAGGCCTACCGCGAAGCCGCCGACGCCGTGGCGGCGGGCACCTATACTCCGGAGTTCGCGGCAGGGCTCAAGGCGCGCCTCGAGACCGTCTTCAACCGCGGCTTCTGGGACGGCTACTATCTCGGTGCGAAGATGGGGCAGTGGAGCGAAGTCTACGGCAACCGCGCCACCCGCACCAAACGCTACGTGGGCAAGGTGACCAACTATTTCGAGAAGATAGGGGTGGCCGAGATCCTGATGGAGACAGGAAAGATCGCAATGGGCGACACAATAGTGATTTCCGGGCCGACCACCGGAGTCTATGAGGCAGTCGTCCCGGAAATAAGGGTTGATCTGAAGCCTGTCCAGGAAACCGTCAAGGGCGAGCTCTGCTCGATTCCCGTGCCTGTGAAGCTGCGCCGCAGCGACAAGGTGTTCCTGTTCGAAGCCGTGGAGCCCAAGGGCTAATTGTAGTTGTAAAGGCGGTAGTAGAACCGGATCGTCACCGCCAGCAGCGCACCTACACTCACTATCAGTCCCCACTGGGGCATTCCGTCGGCCTTTCCGGCTGCGATGGAATAAGTCCAGTAAGTAATGTAGGTCATCAGGGCCATAATGCAGAGCTTGATCTCCCGAGCGTACTTCCAGCCGTTTGCCTGGAGGTATGCCTTGCCGTTCTCAGAAAGCTTCTTCGGAGCGTTCATCAGCTTGGGGACTTTCTCCGCGACGGTGAGGACGGCGAACATAATCAGTGCAAGCAGGGGCAGAGCTGCCATATCGTCCGAACTGCCGGTGCGGTCGACCTGGCCCGCAGCGTCGTAGTGGGTCGGCACTGCGGCGCCGTCCAGCTGGCCGATCTTGAGCAGGGGCAGAAGGCAGCAGATGAGCAGAAGGATGGACAGCATTTCGATGGCGAAATGCGGCCAGTTGCGTATCTCCAGGTTCATTTGCGTCCGCTCTTCTTGAGCGCCTCCTCGATTATCCACGAAATCTGGCCGTTTATGCTGCGGAATTCGTCCTCGGCCCACTGTTCGAGTTTCTCCATAGTGGCCGAGTCGATCCGCAGCACAAAGCTTTTCGTGTCTTGTTTTTCTTTAGCCATTTTATTTGTGCAGTGTTCCGGTGTTCACTACAGGCTGGGCCTGTTCGTCGCCGCAGAGCACAACGAGCAGATTGCTGACCATAGCGGCCTTCTTGTCGTCGTCGAGCTCGATGATTTCCTCGTCAGAGAGTTTGTCGAGGGCAATCTTGACCATCGAAACTGCGCCTTCGACGATCTTTTCCCTGGCTGCGATGATGGCTTCGGCCTGCTGGCGGCGGAGCATCACGGCTGCGATCTCGGGAGCGTATGCAAGATAGTTGATGCGGGCCTCGACCACGCTGATGCCGGCCATTGCGAGCCTCTGGTTCAGCTTGTCGGCCAGCTGCTGGTTGATCTCCTCACCGCCTGCGCGGAGGGTGATGCCGCTCTTCTCGTCGCCGAGGGTGTCGTAGGCATAGAGGCCTGCCACCTGGCGGAGGGCTGCGTCGCTCTGAACCTTCACGAACTCCTCGAAGGCGTTCATACGCTTGGCGACCACGATGCTGGTGCTGTCAGCGCTCTGGACGGCGCGGGTGTTGACTGCCAGTGACTGCGAGTCGATCTCGAAGAGGGCCTTGTAGACGTTCTCGAGCTTCCACACGATCACCATACCTATAAGGATAGGGTTACCGTTGCGGTCGTTGACCTTGATGGGCTCGGGGTTGAGGTTGCGGGCACGGAGGGAAACTCTCTTCTTGGTGAGCAGGGGGTTCACCCAGTGGTAGCCGGTCTCGGCGTAGGTGCCGCGATATTTGCCGAAGAACAGGAAGGCTGCAGCCTCGTTGGGCTCGAGCTTGATGAATCCGTTCCAGAAGAACATTGCCAGAACGAAGAGGACGATGCCGAGGATCATCCCGAAGGGCTGTATATTGTCATTGACGCCTGCTATAACCATATATATGGGAAGGAAGACGGTCATGGCCAGAGTGACGAAGAGCATTACGAAACCGTTAGCCCTTAAACCTTTGAAAGTGAATTCTTTGTTTTCCATAGCTAGTGTTTTGATATTATTTCGATATCGCAAAGATAGCAACGAAAAATATATCTGCAAATTTTTTGAAACAATTTTTTCTCTCAAAGTCTCCCATAAGTTGAAAACTTGTTGGTAATTGTCTAAAAATTACTATCTTTGCAGCCCCGCAAAATTGCGGGAATTAAACATAAATACAAGAATAACAACTATTTATGCCCACTATTCAACAATTAGTTCGTAAAGGTCGCGAGGTTATCGAAGTCAAGAGCAAATCTCGCGCGCTCGATGCATGTCCTCAGAGACGTGGTGTTTGCGTACGTGTGTATACAACCACTCCCAAGAAACCGAATTCGGCTATGAGAAAGGTTGCCCGTGTACGTCTCACCAACCAGAAAGAGGTCAATGCCTACATCCCGGGCGAGGGTCACAACCTTCAGGAGCACAGCATCGTGCTGGTTCGTGGCGGTCGTGTTAAAGACCTTCCCGGTGTACGTTACCACATCCTTAGGGGAGCTTTGGATACCGCCGGTGTAGATGGACGTACTCAGAGTCGTTCACTCTATGGCGCTAAGCGTCCGAAGAAAGCTAAGAAGTAATTTTTAACTGTTAATTAATTGAAGAAATGAGAAAAACGAAGCCTAAAAAGAGGATTCTACTTCCTGATCCCAAGTATCACGACGCCAATGTTACCCGTTTCGTGAACAATCTGATGTTGCAGGGGAAGAAGAGTATCGCGTATTCTATTTTTTACGATGCCATTGATATGGTAGGCGAGAAGATGAAAGATTCTGAAAAGGCTCCTATCGACGTCTGGAGAAAAGCTCTTGTAAACATCACACCGCAGGTCGAGGTTAAAAGCCGTCGCGTGGGTGGTGCGAACTTCCAGGTGCCGACAGAGGTTAGACCGGAACGCAAAGTCTCTCTCAGTATGAAGAATATGATTCTCTACGCCCGTAAACGTTCCGGCCATTCCATGGCAGAAAAGTTGTGTGCAGAAATAATTGCGGCTTACAACTGCGAAGGTGCCGCATATAAGAGGAAAGAAGATATGCACAAGATGGCAGAGGCCAACAAGGCATTTGCCCACTTCCGTTTCTAATTTCCACATTCTCTACTGTTAGATGGCAAGAGACCTGACATATACCAGAAACATCGGAATCATGGCCCATATCGACGCCGGTAAGACCACGACCAGCGAGCGTATCCTCTATTATACGGGGAAGACTCACAAGATCGGAGAGGTTCACGACGGTGCCGCCACTATGGACTGGATGGTTCAGGAGCAGGAGAGGGGTATCACTATCACCTCTGCCGCCACCACCGCTTTCTGGCACTATAACGGCGAGACCTATCAGATCAACCTGATAGACACTCCGGGCCACGTCGACTTCACCGTCGAGGTGGAACGCTCGCTGAGGGTGCTGGACGGTGCGATTGCGACATTCTGCGCCGTGGGCCGCGTCCAGCCTCAAAGTGAGACCGTATGGCGTCAGGCCGACAAGTACCGCGTACCGCGTCTGGCATACGTCAACAAGATGGACCGTACAGGTGCAGATTTCCTTGCCGTCATCGATGAGATCCGCAAGAAGCTCGGAGCCCGCGCAGTTCCCATCTCCCTCCCCATCGGGGCTGAGGAGAATTTCGTGGGAATCATCGACCTCATAGCTATGAAGGCCATTTACTACAACGACAGTGAAGACCTCGTGAACTATGAGATCAAGGATATTCCCGCGGACCTGCTGCCGGAAGCCGAGGAGTGGAGAGGAAAGCTGATCGAGGATATCGCCGAGTTCAACGACGACATCCTTGAGAAGTTCTTCAACGATCCCGACTCCATCAGCGAATTCGAAATCATCGAAACCTTGAGGAAGGCCACCATCAGCCTGGCAGTAGTGCCTACCTGCTGCGGCTCTTCCATCAAGAACAAAGGAACCCAGTTCCTTCTTGACGCCGTGGTCCGTTACCTTCCCAGCCCGATCGACATCGGTCCGGTGGAAGGCTACGACCTGCGCTTCAACAAGAAGGTCGAGCGCAAGCCTTCGGCTAGCGATCCTTTCTGCGCTCTCGTGTTCAAGATTGCCACCGATCCGTTCGTGGGCCGTCTTGCATTCATGAGGGTGTATTCAGGACATCTCGATTCTGGTTCCGCAGTATTGAACTGCCGCTCCGGTAAAAAGGAACGTATAGCAAGATTGTACCAGATGCATTCCAACAAGCAGAACCCCATCGACTTCGTCGAGGCCGGCGACATCTGCGCCGCTGTAGGGTTCAAGGATTTGCGTACCGGTGATTCAATCTGCTTTGATAATAATCCGGTTGTTCTCGAGTCTATCACTTTCCCTGCACCCGTGATCGGGATTGCAGTGGAGCCGAAGACGCAGAACGACCTCGACAAGCTGGGACTTGCGCTGAGCAAGCTCTCGGAAGAAGATCCGACATTCACCGTGGAGACCGACCAGGAGACCGGACAGACCATCATCAGCGGTATGGGTGAACTTCACCTCGATATCATCGTTGACCGTCTGCGCCGCGAATTCGGAGTCGAGATCAACCAGGGTGCGCCTCAGGTTCAGTACCGCGAGGCCATCAAGTCGAGCTGC
>JAGCFF010000110.1 GCA_017650285.1 Bacteroidales bacterium | reverse complement strand
CCGGGGCAGCACTCGTCGAGGGCCATGATGATGTCGGCTCCGATGATGCGCTGGGTGTCCACATTGTTCTCGGGTGTGAAGATATGCTTGGACCCGTCGATGTGCGAACGGAAGATGCAGCCTTCCTCTGTAAGCTTGCGGATAGGGCTCAGGCTGAACACCTGGAATCCGCCGCTGTCGGTGAGGATGGGCCTGTCCCAGGAGCAGAAGCGGTGCAGGCCGCCGGCAGTCCTGAGCACATCCAGGCCCGGCCTCAGGTAGAGGTGGTAGGTGTTGCCGAGGATGATCTGCGCTCCGATGTCTTCCTTGAGGTCGCGGTGATAGACGCCCTTGACGGAACCCACTGTCCCCACGGGCATGAATATCGGCGTGAGGATATCCCCGTGGTCGGTGGAGATGACCCCGCAGCGGGCGTTGCTTGCCGTGTCCGTATGTGTCAGACTAAAGCGCATAGTATCTGACAAATTTAACAATTGTTCTTGATTTTTTGAAGCCCGGCACGGGTTAAAGAGGTCCCCGAAAAGCGTTTTTCGAATTCTTCCTCACTCATATTTTTCCAGTCGGCGGCCGTCAGCGACTCGATATAGTCCTTGTTGCACACCAGCTCGGGCCACACTTCGTTGTCCCTGTCCCACGGACAGGCCCGCATACACTCTTCGCAGCCGAAGATATAGCCGGCGAAATCCACCGGGCGCGCGTCAGGCTCATAAAGGGCCTTGCTTTCGACCGTATGGTAGCTGATGCAGCGTTCCGCATCCAGCGTATAGGGAGCTTTCAGGGCGCCTGTGGGGCAATGGCTCACGCAGTTGCCGCAGCAGCCGCAGTCCCCGGGCACGCTCTGCCTCTTGCCGTTCAGCTGCGCGCAGTCCAGCAGGCCGAAATCCACATTGCAGAGGACGATGCCTATGAGGCATCTGATGCCCGCCTTAGTGCTGATGAAGAAATTGTTGCAGCCGAAGAATCCCAGGCCGCACTCCACTGCCCAGGCGCGGTCCATGACCGGAGCGCTGTCCACAAAGACACGGGCCTTGAGGGAGGTTCCGGATGCGGCCTCCATCACCGGCCTGGCCTGCTGCAGGAACATATACAGGCGGTCCTTGATGACCTTGTGGTAGTCCTGGCCCAGGGCGAACGAAGCCACCGGAGTGCCGGCCGCCGCCTTGCCGTAGGGAACCACGAAGCACAGCACGCTGCCGGCAGCCTCGAGCAGCAGCGAAGGGTCCTTGCGCTTGTCGACGTTGCGGCCCATATACTCCATCCCGGCGTTGCGGCCCTCTTCGAGGTAGCTGTCGAGCCGTCTGCCGGGCTCAGCGAGCGGCTGCATACGCGCTGCGCCGAAATCGGCGAAGCCCAGGGCGATGGCGATGTCGTTCAGTTGTCCGAAAAGAGTCCCTTCCATAATGCTGTTGCAAGTCGGTCCCAAAGCTATAAAATATCCTGCCATTTTATTAAATTAGCAACAAATAACCTTACACTGACCGATTATGAAGAAACTGTTTTTTATGGCACTGGCCACCTTGGCGATGCTGTCTGCGAACGTTCTGAAAGCCCAGGACCTCCAGACAAGGCTGGTCGAGGACGGCGGTTCCGGCCCCTACAAGGCCATTATGGCCACAGACGAGTCGCTGCAGACTCATACGATATTCAAACCCCTGAACCTGGAGCCTTTCGGAAGAAGGCAGCTGCTGCCCGTCCTCGTCTGGGGCAACGGTGCCTGCGCCAATTCGCCCTATGAGCACTTCCGCTTCCTGAACGAAATCGCTTCGCACGGATATCTTGTGATCGCCATCGGAACTATGCCCGAAGACGGCGTCCGCTATCCGGGCAACGGCTCCCAGGCAAGCCAGCTGACCGACGCCATCGACTGGGCGATAGCCCAGAACGCAGACCCCAAGAGCCAGTACTACCAGAAGATCGATGTGAACAGCATCGCTGCAGCAGGAATGTCCTGCGGCGGACTGCAGGCGCTCGACGTCTGCCAGGACCCGAGGCTCAAGACCGTGATGGTATGCAACAGCGGCCTGTTCGTCAACGCTTCGACCGCAGTGTCCGGCATGCCTATGAACTCCAAGGAGAAACTCAATCAGATACACACCCCTATCATCTATATCCTCGGAAGCGAGAGCGACATCGCCTACGGCAACGGAATGGATGACTTCAAGCGCATCAACCACGTGCCCGCAGTAGCCGTCAACTATCCTGTAGGCCACGGCGGAACCTATGCCCAGCCTCACGGCGGCGAGTTCTCGATTGTGGCCCTCGCCTGGCTCGACTGGCATCTCAAGGGCGACAAGGGTGCAGCCAATATGTTCCTCGGCAGTCCCGCAGGCATCGAGAAGCGTCCCGGCTGGACCATCGAGAAGAAGAACCTTCCCGAGCAGACTCTCGACGAGATCCCTGCTGGCACCAAGCCCAACGAGCTGAACATCAAGGGAGCCGAATGGCCCCGCGTAGGCAGTGACGGACGCACCTATTTCAAGGTGTACGCCCCTGACGCCGAGAGGGTCGAGATCAGCTACCGCGGCCCGATGACAAGGGGCAACGACGGCTGGTGGACCTATGTTTCAGAGCAGCCCGAGGTCGAGGGCTTCCACTACTACACCCTCAGCATCGACGGCGTGACCACTGCCGACAAGAACACCAGGCCGTTCTTCGGAACCGGCATCTGGGCCAGCGGCATCGAGATTCCGGCGCCCGACCGCGATTTCTATGCAGTTAAGGACGTTCCCCACGGACTTGTGAGCGAGAGCGTGTACTACAGCACCGTGCGCAACGAATGGCGCCGCTGCTTCGTCTACACCCCTGCCGAATATGCCAAGGGCAAGAAGAAATATCCCGTACTCTACCTGCAGCACGGTATGGCAGAGGATGAGACCGGCTGGAACAACCAGGGCCGTATGAGCGCAATCATGGACAACCTGATTGCAGAAGGCAAGGCCGTTCCCATGATCGTAGTGATGGACAGCGGAAACATCGAGGTGGCATACAACGCCCGCAGCGGCCAGAGCCGCGACGAGTACGGCGCTGACTTCACCGACGTGCTTCTGAAAGACATCATCCCCCACATCGAGAAGACCTTCCGCGTGAAGGCAGACCGCGAGCACCGCGCGATGGCCGGACTGTCCTGGGGCGGAATGCAGACCTACTGGACCGTACTCCCCCACCTCGACGTGTTCTCTTATATGGGAGGTTTCAGCGGAGCCGGCAGCCTCGACATTTCCAAGATCGACCCCGCCGAGTTCAACAAGAAGATGCACGTGCTCTTTATGGGTATCGGTGAAGCTGAAGGCCCGGCCAGGGTTCAGGCTACCGCCGACCAGCTCAAGGCGGCAGGCGTGAACAACGTGGTGACCTATGTCTCTCCGAAGACCGCCCACGAATTCCTGACCTGGCGCCGCTGCCTCAGGGAGTTCGCTCCACTGCTGTTCAAGAAATAGAGCTCAGTTCCATAAAACAAATAAGCCGGCCCATTCGGGTCGGCTTATTTCGTATCGTTTAGCTAGATTATTCAGCTGCGGGGGCCTCTGCTGCAGGAGCTTCTGCTGCGGGCTCTTCAGCCTTGGGAGCTTCAGCCTTGGGAGCCTCGGCTGCCTTGGCAGCGGTTTTCTTACCGGCACGGCGGGTAGAAGCTTTCTTGGTCTCTTTCTTCACAGTTGATGCAAGAGCTGCTTCGTTGAAGTCTACGAGCTCGATGAGTGCCATATCGGCACCGTCACCCTGACGGAAACCGGTCTTGAGGATACGGGTGTATCCGCCGGGACGGTCAGAGATCTTGGGAGCAATGACCCTGAAGAGTTCGGTAACGGCCTCTTTCTGCTTCAGATAGCTGAAAACTACACGACGTGAATGGGTTGAATCATCCTTTGATTTCGTGATCAGAGGTTCAACGTAAGTTCTCAAAGCCTTAGCCTTGGCAACGGTGGTCTCGATCCTCTTGTTGAGAATCAGAGAGCATGCCATGTTCGACAGCATAGCTTTGCGATGTCCGCTCTGACGACCCAGATGGTTTATTGCCTTATTGTGTCTCATAGTTTATTGTTCCTTTTTTTCGATGTTATACTTAGAAATGTCCATTCCGAAGTTCAATTTGAGCCTGTCGACAAGCAGGTCGATCTCGTTGAGGGACTTCTTGCCGAAGTTGCGGAATTTCATCAGTTCAGACCTCTGGTGTGAAACCAGGTCAGCGAAAGTTTCGATGTTCGCAGCCTTCAGGCAGTTGAGGGCGCGGACTGAAAGTTCCATATCTGACAGTTTGGTGAGAAGCAGATGACGCATGCGGAGTGACTCCTCGTCAAGCTCTTTGTTCTCGACTTCCACGGGAGCTTCCAGGGTGATCTTGCTGTCTGAGAACAGCATGAAGTGCTGGATAAGGATAGTTGCAGCTTCCTTGAGAGCTTCCTTCGGATGGATTGAACCGTCGGTAGTTATTTCGATGATAAGTTTTTCGTAGTCGGTTTTCTGCTCTACGCGCCAGTCTTCCCTTGCGAAGTTGACGTTCTTGATCGGAGTGTAGATGGAATCGATGGCGATGGTGCCGACCGGTGCATTCTCATCTTTATTCTCGTCTGCCGGAACATAACCCCTGCCTTTACCCACTGTAAAGTCCATCACGATCTTTACGCTCGGCTCCATCGTGCAGATGTGCAGGTCAGGATTCAGAACGGTGAATGAAGACAGACTCTTCGAAAGATCGGCAGCAGTAAATTCTTGCTTGCCACTAACAGTAACCGTTGCACTTTCGCTTTCTTCCTCCTCAATCATTCTTTTCAGACGAACTTGCTTCAGATTAAGGATGATATCTACCACACTCTCGATGACGCCGGGAATAGTGTCGAACTCGTGAGCGACACCTTCGATGCGGATCGAAGTGATGGCAAAACCTTCCAGAGAGGAGAGCAGAATGCGGCGAAGTGCGTTACCGATGGTAGTTGCGTATCCCGGCTCAAGAGGGCGGAACTCGAAACGGCCAAAGGTATCGGTAGCATCGAGCATTATGACCTTATCAGGTTTTTGGAATGCTAAAATTGCCATATTGTTTTGTTAAATATTAGTGTTCTTTGCTTCAAGCAAGAATATTATTACTTAGAGTACAACTCGACGATGAGCTGTTCGTTGATGGTCTCAGGGATCTCGGTACGCTCAGGATAGTTGAGATATTTGCCGGAGCATTTCTCGTTATCCCACTCGATCCAAGAATATTTGTTGTTTCCACGAGAGAGGCTGTCCTGAACTACTTCAAGGCTCTTTGAGCGCTCGCGTACTGCGATGATGTCACCGGGGCGTGCGATGGCTGAAGGCACATTGCAGATTTCGCCGTTGCGGGTGATGTGGCAGTGGCTTACGAGCTGACGTGCAGCAGGGCGGCTGGGAGCGATACCCATACGGTAAACGAGGTTGTCTACGCGTGATTCGAGAAGGATGATGAGGTTTTCACCTGTACGTCCTTTCATCCTGGCAGCCTTGTCGTACATCTTGCGGAACTGACGCTCGAGAACACCGTAAGTATATTTCACTTTCTGTTTCTCAGCGAGCTGGGTGCCGTACTCAGAAGTTTTCTTGCGCTTCTTGGCCATTCCGTGCTGTCCCGGAGGATAATTCCTCTTTTCGAGATATTTGTCAGGTCCGTAAATCGGTTCGCCGAATTTGCGGGCTATTTTGCTTTTGGGTCCTGTATATCTTGCCATAATAATTTCCTTTTTTCAATTAAACGTTAAGGATTATACTCTGCGGCGGCCTTTAGGACGGCATCCGTTGTGAGGCAGAGGGGTTACGTCGATGATTTCGGTAACCTCGATGCCTGCTCCGTGCAGAGTGCGGATTGCAGATTCACGACCTGCACCCGGGCCCTTCACATAAGCTTTGATTCTGCGCAAACCGAGATCGTAAGCCACTTTGGCTGCATCCTGAGCGGCAACCTGAGCTGCGTAGGGAGTGTTCTTCTTAGAACCCCTGAAGCCCATCTTACCGGCTGAAGACCAGCTGATGGTCTGACCTGTGCTGTTTGTAAGAGTAACGATGACATTGTTGAAAGTCGATGAAATATGAGCCTCGCCATAGGCATCAACTTTGACAACCCTCTTCTTGTTTGTTGTGGTTTTCTTTGCCATGATTCAAGTCTCCTATTTAGTTGCTTTCTTCTTGTTGGCCACAGTTTTCTTACGGCCTTTACGTGTACGTGCGTTGTTTTTGGTGCTCTGTCCGCGGACAGGGAGGCCCACACGGTGACGGATACCGCGATAACATCCGATATCCATCAGTCGTTTGATGTTCATTTGTACTGAAGAACGAAGTTCACCTTCGATCTTATACTCGCCTGCAATCTTACCACGGATTGCAGCGATCTGGTCGTCATTCCAATCTTTAACCTTGATGTTCTCATCAATGTTAAGCTCTTCCAAAATTCTCTTTGAAGAGCTACGACCGATTCCGTAGATATAGGTCAAACCTATAACTCCGCGCTTGTTGTTCGGTAAATCTACTCCGGCTATACGTGCCATACTAATTCTTTTATTTTTATATTGTTTTTTTTACAAATCAATAAAATTATCCTTGGCGCATTTTGAACTTCGGATTCTTTTTGCAAATAACATACAAGCGGCCTTTGCGCTTAACTATTTTACAATCCGCACTACGCTTCTTGATGGATGTCTTTACTTTCATTTCTGTATATTTTTATTATTTGTATCTGAAGGAAATCCTACCTTTTGTCAAATCGTACGGTGACATTTCAACTTTAACCTTATCACCAGGGAGTATGCGGATGTAGTGCATACGCATCTTTCCTGAAATGTGAGCGATAATCACGTGGCCATTGTCAAGTTCGACGCGGAACATCGCGTTGGACAGGGCCTCGATGATGGTGCCTTCTTTCTCTATTGATGACTGTTTTGGCATATGATAAAAATTATGGTTCCGTACGGTTATTTGTTGTTTTCTATAAATGCGAATGTTGACAAGACATCCGGCGCGCCTTTCTTCACAGCTACCGTCAGCTCGAAGTGGGCTGATTTCTTGTGGTCGGCGGTGTATACTGCCCAGCCGTTGTCGTCGAGGTAAACATCCTTTACACCCTGGTTGATCATCGGCTCGATGCAGATCACCATATTCTCCGACAGTTTCACTCCGTGTCCGCGGCGTCCGTAGTTCGGAACTTCGGGACTCTCGTGGAGATGATGTCCGATTCCGTGACCCACAAGCTCCCTTACCACTGAGTATCCGAGAGCTTCGGTATAAGACTGGATAGCGTATCCGATGTCGCCTACGCGGGCACCGGCCACTGCACACTCGATTCCCTTGTAGAGCGAAGCCTTCGTGGCGTCAAGCAGAGCCTGGTCCTCGGCGCTTATCTGCCCTACTGCGAAAGTGTATGCAGAGTCCCCGTTCAACCCTTTGTATGTCGTGCCACAGTCCACAGAGATTATGTCTCCTTCCTGAAGCCTGTAATCTGAGGGGAAACCGTGAACCACGGTCTCGTTGACCGACAGACAAAGAGTGTAAGGGAATCCGCCATAACCCAAGAAGCCCGGTTCAGCACCGTGATCGCGGATGAATTCTTCCGCAATCTTGTCGAGTTCGAGTGTAGTCACACCGGGGGCGATGTGGCGTCCCACCTCAGCGAGAGTCTTCGACACTATGATCGCATTCTCCCTGAGCAACTCGATTTCTTCTTCGGTTTTGATCTTAATCATTATTCGTATCTATTCTCTAACAGTAATTACATTCCGGAACGACCCTGAAGACGTCCTGTCTTCATAAGACCGTCGTAGTGGCGCATAAGCAGGTGGCTCTCGATGTGCTGGAGAGTATCCAGGATCACACCCACGAGGATCAGCAGTGAAGTACCGCCGTAGAAGGATGCGAACTGGTTGTTGACTCCGAGCAGCTGTGCAAACGCAGGCAGGATGGCTACGATTGCCAGGAAGATAGAGCCGGGAAGCGTAATGCGTGACATAATGGTATCGATATAATTGGCAGTCTGCTTGCCGGGCTTGTAGCCGGGGATGAAACCGCCGTTCTTCTTCATTTCCTCAGCCATATTGGTGGGGTTGACGGTAATGGCTGTGTAGAAGTAGGTGAACAGCACTACCATCAGGAAGAAGATGAAGTTATACCAGAAACCGATAGGATTGTTCAATACAGCTGCAAGACCCTTGGTCACGTCGAAGCGGGTGAACAGGAGCGGAATCAGCATCATAGCCTGAGCGAAGATGATAGGCATAACGCCTGCTGCATTGATCTTCAGGGGAATGTACTGACGGACGCCACCGTACTGCTTGTTGCCGACGATGCGTTTTGCATACTGTACAGGAACCTTGCGGACTGCCTGGACAAGGGCGATGGTTGCGATGAAGACGAAGAAGAGCACGATGATCTCGATGATGAACACGAGCACACCACCGTTGGTCTGAGTGAACTTCTCGCTGATTTCAATCCAGAGGGCCCTCGGGAGACGGGCGATGATACCGATCATGATGATCAGGGAAATACCATTGCCGAGACCGCGGTCGGTGATTCTTTCACCGAGCCACATCACGAACATCGTACCGCCGATGAGGATCAGGGTTGCGAACAAGCCGTACCAGCCGCCCTGCATTGTAGAGACGAATGCCTCGGCAGGAAGCTGTGCGTGCAGGTTGGCGATATAAGCCGGACCCTGGATGGCGAGGATGAGGATGGTAAGGTACCTTGTGTATTGATTCATCTTTCTGCGGCCGCTCTCGCCTTCTCTCTGGAGACGCTGGAAGAACGGAAGCATCACACCCAACAGCTGGATAACGATGGATGCGGAGATATAAGGCATAACGCCCAACGCAAAGATCGAAGCATTACCGAATGCACCTCCTGAGAACATGTTCAGCAAACCGAGCAGTCCTTCAGAAGCCTGATTCTGCAGATTCGCAATCTGTGATGCGTCGATACCGGGAATCACGACAAAGCAACCGAGACGGTAGACTGCCAGCAATGCCAGTGTATAGAGGATCCTCTTGCGAAGCTCTTCAATCTTCCATATGTTCTTTAATGTCTGAAAGAATCTTTTCATGATGCTCAGATGATTGTTGCTTTACCCTCGCAGGCCTCGATCTTGGCGATCGCGCTCTTTGAGAATGCATTGGCTGTAACTTCCAGTTTAGCGGTGAGGTCGCCGTTGCCGAGGATCTTCACGAGATCGTTCTGGCGGGCGAGTCCGGCCTCAACCATTGTGTCGATACCGATCACATTGGTGTTGAGCTTCTCGCTGAGAGCCTGGAGAGAGGCTACGTTAACGCCCCTGTACTCAACTCTTGTGTGGTTCTTGAAACCGAACTTAGGGCTGGTACGCTGGAGAGGCATCTGACCTCCCTGGAAACCGATCTTGCGGTTGTAACCGCTGCGAGACTGTGCACCTTTGTTACCGCGGGTTGCAGTACCACCGTGACCTGAGCCTTCGCCACGTCCTATGCGTTTAACTTTCTTCGTTGAACCTTTTGCAGGTTTAAGATTATTGAGTTTCATTGATAATTCCTCCTATTCTGCGACTTCCTCGACCTTAACCAGGTGGCGGACCTTCTCGATCATACCTTTGGTCACCGGAGTGAGTTCAACCTCGACTGTCTGATTGATGCGGTGGATGCCGAGTGAAAGCAGGTTGGCCTGCTGACGTTCGGTCGCGCTGTTCTTGCTTATTACTTGAGTAACTCTAACTTTTGCCATAGTATGACCTCCTAGCCTTTAAATACTCTTTCCATGGGTATGCCACGAAGGCCGGCTACCGTATAGGCGTCTCTCATTTCGCAGAGAGCTGAAACGGTGGCTTTTACCAGGTTGTGAGGGTTAGACGAACCTTTTGATTTGGCGAGAATGTCGTGAATACCTACAGACTCGAATACGGCACGCATAGCACCACCGGCCTTGATACCGGTACCGGGAGCTGCGGGAGCCATGAATACGCGTGCTCCACCGTACTTAGCTTCCTGTGCGTGAGGAATAGTACCGTGGTTGATGGGAATCTTCACGAGGTTTTTCTTTGCATCCTCGATGCCCTTAGAAATGGCGGTGGTAACTTCGTTAGCCTTTCCAAGACCGTAACCGACAACACCATTCTCATCGCCTACTACGACGATTGCCGCGAAAGAGAAGTGACGGCCACCTTTGGTGACTTTGGTTACCCTCTGAACGGCTACCAGACGATCTTTAAGTTCAAGATCAGCTGTTTTTACTTTCTTAACGTTGATATCTGCCATTTTACTTCTTAGAATTTAAGGCCACCCTCGCGGGCACCGTCTGCCAAACTTTTAACTCTTCCATGATAAAGGTAACCTCCACGGTCGAATGACACGGTGGTGATGCCTTTCTCCATAGCGCGTTTTGCTATTTCATTTCCAACGATCTTCGCAGCCTCGATGCCGGGTTTGCCCTTGCAAGAGTCGACGAGAGCCTTGTCAGCTGAAGATGCTGAGCAGAGCGTTACGTGCTTAACGTCGTCGATAACCTGAACGTAGATCTGTTTATTGCTTCTGAAAACGACCATTCTCGGGCGCTCGGCAGTACCGTTGACAACCTTGCGGATGCGATAATGGATCCTTTGTCTTCTTTCTTTTTTATTCATTGTTGCCATTTTTCAATCCTCCCATTATTTAGCAGCGGCGCTCTTGCCGGCCTTGCGACGGAGTTCCTCACCAACGAACTTGATACCCTTGCCCTTGTAAGGCTCCGGTTTGCGGAGTGAACGAACTTTGGCAGCTACTTGTCCGAGCAATTGTTTGTCACAACTCTTAAGTACCAATACAGGATTCTGTCCTTTCTTGACAGGTTCAGCTTCAGCTTTAACTTCAGCGGGAAGCATGAACTGAATGTCGTGTGAGTAACCCAGGCTGAGGGTTACGATCTGACCTTGAACGTCGACGCGGTAACCTACACCGACGAGTTCTTGTTTGATGGTGAAACCTTCTGAGCAACCGGTAACCATATTCTGGATCAGTGCGCGGTAAAGACCGTGCATTGAACGGTGACGAGGCTGGTCGGTAGGACGGCTCACCTTGATTTCTCCCCCTTCTACTTCAACCTTGATGTCCGGGTCTACTTTCTGGGACAACTGGCCCTGGGGTCCTTTAACCTTTACCACATTATCATCTGTGATCTCTACGGTCACATTTGAGGGCAGGTGTACAGGCAATTTACCTATTCTTGACATTATACTTGATTTTAATAATTATACTAATAAACGTAGCAGAGAATTTCGCCGCCTACATTCAGCTCCTTGGCTTCCTTGTCGGTGATGACACCCTTGGAAGTAGAGATGATTGCGATACCCATTCCGTTGAGGACGCGGGGCATATCTTCTACACCTGCATATTTCCTCAAACCGGGAGTGCTGACGCGCTCGATTTTCTTGATAGCTGCTTTCTTTGTCTCAGGATGATACTTGAGAGCGATCTTGATTGTGTTGTAAGGTTCTGCTTCAACGACTTTGTAAGCCAGGATGTAACCCTTCTCGTGGAGAATGCGTACAATCTCGCATTTCAGCTTTGATGCAGGGACTTCAACAGTCTTGTGGCCTGCTGCATAGGCATTACGGATTCTCGTAAGCAGATCTGCAATTGGATCAGTCATTTCTTTTCTTTTTTGTGGACGACGCCCTGGGGCGCCCGATATCCGATTGTTTATTTATTATTAATGTATATTTCTACCAGCTTGCTTTCTTCACGCCCGGAAGAAGACCGTTGGAAGCCATCTCGCGGAACTGAATACGGCTGATGCCAAAGTGACGCATATATCCTCTCGGACGCCCGGTGATCGAGCAGCGATTGTGCGCGCGGCAAGGGCTTGAGTTCTTCGGGAGCTTGTCCAGAGCAGCCCAGTCGCCGGCCTTCTTGAGGGCCTCGCGCTTCTCAGCGTATTTAGCTATCATCTTCGCACGTTTAACTTCGCGTGCCTTCATTGATTCTTTTGCCATATTTCTTTACTTTTTACTGTTTTTAAAAGGTAAACCGAATTCGCGAAGGAGAGCGTGAGCCTCTTCGTCCTTCTTGGCAGTGGTCACGAAAGTGATTTCCATACCCATCACCTTGGTGATCTTGTCAATGTCGATCTCAGGGAAAATGATCTGTTCCTTGATACCGAGAGTGTAGTTACCTCTTCCGTCGAAATTCTCGGCAATACCCTTGAAGTCACGGATACGAGGGAGAGAGATGGCAACGAGTCTTTCAAGGAACTCATACATATTCACGCCGCGAAGGGTAACCTTGGCGCCGATGGGCATGCCGCGACGGAGTTTGAAGTTGGAGATGTCTTTCCTTGAAACGGTCTGAACTGCTTTCTGTCCGGTGATGGCAGTGAGTTCTTCCTGTGCTACCTCAACGAGTTTCTTGTCCTGGGTTGCACGGCCCACACCTTCGTTGATGGTGATCTTGACCAGTTTGGGAACCTGCATGACGGTCTTGTAGCCGAACTCCTTCATGAGTTTGTCTACGATTTCCTCTTTGTACTTCTTCTGCAGATTGGGAACGTATGACTTCGGAAGAGCCTGAGCTACGGGCGCTGTTTCTTTCTTAGCTTTTGCCATTATTTGATTTCCTCCCCTGATTTTTTAGCATAGCGTACATTCTTGCCTTCTGCATTGCGGCGACGGCCGATGCGGGTAGGGCCACCCTTGACGGGGTCCACAACCTGGAGGTTAGAGATGTGAATGCCAGCTTCTTGTTCGATGATACCACCCTGAGGGTGCTGTGCATTGGGTTTAGTATGTTTCTTCACCATGTTGACTCCCTCAACGATGGCGCGGTCCTTCTTCGTAATGATCTCGAGAACTTTACCGGTCTTGCCCTTGTCGTTCCCTGCGTTTACATATACGGTATCGCCTTTCTTGATATGCAACTTTTTCATTGTCTAGTGTATTATATTACCTCGGGGGCAAGTGAAACTATTTTCATGAAATTCTCGCGCAACTCTCTGGCAACCGGACCGAAAATACGGGTACCGACAACTTCATCCTGCTTGCTGAGCAATACGCATGCATTGTCATCGAAACGGATGTATGAACCGTCGGCGCGGCGGATTTCCTTCTTGGTGCGGACAACTACCGCATTGGAAACCGTACCTTTCTTGATATTGCCACCGGGAATCGCACTCTTTACAGCGACAACGATCTTGTCGCCTACACTGGCATAGCGACGGCGGGTACCGCCGAGCACGCGGATGCAGAGGACTTCCTTAGCACCGCTGTTATCTGCCACCAACAAACGTGATTCTTGCTGTATCATATTATTTAACTTTTTCTACGATTTCTACTAATCTCCAACGTTTGGTCTTGCTGAGGGGACGGGTTTCCATAATGCGTACGGTATCACCTTCGCTGCATTCGTTCTTATCGTCCTGAGCGACAAACTTTGTGGTTTTATTTACGAACTTACCGTAAATAGGGTGTTTCTCTTTGGTCTTTACGGCAACTACGATAGACTTGTCCATTTTGTTGCTTACCACAACCCCGATTCTTTCTTTACGAAGATTTCTTTCCATAATTTAGAATCATTAATTCTGTTTTTCTCTTTCTGCCAGGATAGTCATCATACGTGCGATGTCAGTCTTGGCTTTTTTAATCTTGGACGTATCTTCCAGGGGAGAGATCACGTGGTTCATTCTCATACTGTTGAGATTCTGTTTTTCGACCTCGATGCGCTCGCGCAGATCTTTGATGGCCATTTCGCGTACTTCGTGTGCTTTCATTGTCAATTCTCTCCTTGGTTAGACTGTTTCAACATAATCTCTTCTTACCACAAACTGGCAAGCTACAGGAAGTTTCTGGGCTCCGAGACGGAGAGCTTCCTTGGCAATCTGCATAGGAACGCCCTCAGCTTCGATGAGGATACGGCCGGGAGTAACAGGCGCAACGAATCCCTCGGGATTACCTTTACCTTTACCCATACGAACCTCAGCCGGTTTCTTAGTGTAAGGCTTGTCAGGGAATATCCTGATCCAGATCTGACCTTCACGTTTCATGTGGCGGACCACTGCTTGACGGGCAGCCTCGATCTGCTGACCTGTGAGCCAGCAGCTCTCCATGGTTTTAATACCAAATGAGCCAAAGGCGAGTTGAGTGCCTCTGTGGGCATTACCCTTCATACGTCCTTTCTGCTGCCTTCTAAATTTGGTTTTCTTAGGTTGTAACATGGTTTTATACTATTGTTAAAATATTATAAACACTTAATTATCAGCGTTTTAGGCATTTAGGGGCATAAAACGCGGGATGCAAAGGTAATCCAAATAATCTAATTACCAAACTTTTTTCAAAATATTTTCACATAATTTCTACCAGTAATTTTGAATGCTAACCTCAGCGATTTCAATCAATTACGGCATCGGACCATTCAGCCCGAACACATATTTTCGACGAGTGTGGTGAAAACATAAAAAAACTGCGGGCCGCTGATTGCGGTCCGCAGTAATCATATGGGTGTCAGTCCCGGCCCCGACTATGCGTGGCGGGCTTCGATTTCACGGTTGATTTCGTCCATACGCTCGTCGCTGAGCTCATACTTGCTGATGATGAAGATGGCAAGGAGCAGCAGCAGGGCGGGGATCACGCACACGAGCCAGAGGATACCCTGGAGTGCCAGCGGAGTCTGCTGGGCGGCATCGGCGTTGAAGCCTACCCACGCAAGCACGAGACCCGGAACCACGCCGCCGAGAGCCATACCGGCCTTGAAGAAGATTCCGGTAAGGGCGTTGACGATGCCGGCGATGCGTTTGCCGGTGGTGTACTCGCCGTATGAGATGACCTCAGGCACGAGAGCCCACATATATCCGGTGGCGGTGATGATACCGGTCGACTTCACGAACTGAGCGAGGCAGAGCAGGAAGAAGCTGCTCTTGGTGGCAGGGATCGATACGAAGGTGTACATCATGATCATACCGAGGATGGCCACGCCGAGGAAAAGGTAGAACATACCCTTCTTTCCTATCTTGCGCTTGATGGCGGGCACGAGCGGCATGAAGATGAACGCAGGGATCGTACCGAGCCACATGAACAGGGTGGTCAGCAGCGGAGTCGCACCGACGTTGAACGTCATGAAGTATGCATCTGCTGCGTTGCTGACGCTCATCATTGCAAAAGCGGTGATGAAGAAGAAGGCAAGCACGCGGAGAGGCTTGTTGCGGCCGAATTCCTTCCACAGGTCGCTGACCTTCACGTTGGCCGACTCCTTCTCGTCCATAACGACTTTCTCCTTGCACTTGGAGAAGCAGAAGAACAGCAGGGCCAGACCCACGAGGGCGAAGATGGTCATCGTAACGAACCAGGCGGGAGCGGCTTCGGGAGTGTTGTACACAGCCGTCATCTTGCCGGTGGCAGGATCGAGCACCTTCGGGGCGAAGATAGCGATGATTATGGGCAGGGACTTAACGCAGAGGGCTCCCAGATTCGCCATGAACATACGGGTTGACGTAAGGATGGTGATCTCGTTGGTGTCGCGGGTCAGCGAGGCGTTCAATGCTCCGTAGGGCACATTCACGAGAGTGTAGCACATCGACATTCCCACATAGGTGATGTATGCGTAGAGCAGCGAGCCGCTGAAGCCGTTCCAGAAGCAGAGGATTGCCAGACCCACCAGAGGAATACCGCCGATTACCAGCCAGGAACGGTACTTGCCCCACCTGGGGTTGCTCTTGTCAACGATGGTGCCGACAACCGGATCCCAGAGCACGTCCACGAGGCGGACGATGAGGAACATCAGCGCAGCGGCACCGGGCTTGAGCCCGAACACGTTGGTATAGAAGAAAAGCAGCCATATGCTTATGGTCTGGTAGACGAGGTTCTGAGCCATATCGCCGGCTCCGAAACCTATTCTCTGGCCCCAGGACAACTTGTAGAAGCCTTTCGATTCTTTTGTTGAAGTTTCAGCCATAGTATTTTGGGTGTTGATTATTGCCTAGAAAGGTTTGAAGCCGACAGCTTCGCGGGCCAGCTTAAGGGTGGCGGACGCCGAAGCGCGGGCCTTGTCGCGGCCCATTTCGGTGACGCGGTGCAGATACTCCGCATCGTTGTATATGGCGTCGATCCTCTCGCGGATGGGAGCCACGGTGCGGCAGATGTCGGCTGCAAGCTGCTTCTTCATATCGCCGTAGCGGATCGAGCAGTCGTTCCACTTCTCCTCGAAGAAAGCCACCGTGTCGGGCTCGCTCACGAGCCTCATCAGGGTGAAGAGGTTCTCGATGACCTCCGGCTTCTTCGAATCGGGCTCGGTCGGGCCGCTGTCGGTGACAGCCCTCATCACCTTCTTGGTGATGGACTTGTCGTCCTCGTAGAGGTATACGCCGTTGCCTTCGCTCTTGCCCATCTTGCCGCTGCCGTCAAGTCCGGGAACCTTGATGAGGTCGTCGCCGAAGTTGAAAGCCTGGGGCTCGGGGAACACGTCCACTCCGTACATATGGTTGAAGCGGCGCGCCAGCAGGCGGGCTATCTCGAGGTGCTGCTCCTGGTCCTTGCCGACCGGGACATATTTCGAGCGATGGATGAGGATGTCCGAAGCCATCAGCACCGGATAGGTCAGAAGGCCTGTGTTGACATTGTCGGGCTGCTGGCGGACCTTGTCCTTGAAGGAAGCCGTGCGCTCCATCTCGCCCTTGTATGCCAGCATATTCAGCAGCACATACAGCTCCGACACCTCCGGAACGTCACTCTGCACATAGAGGGCGCATTTCTCGGGATCGAGACCTGCAGCCAGATACTCCGACAGGATGATGCGGACTCCGTTGTGGAAATCCTCCGGATGCGGATGGGTGGT
>JAGCFF010000109.1 GCA_017650285.1 Bacteroidales bacterium | reverse complement strand
GCCGACTATACGAAAGAGAATGCCCGCGAAAGGCTGGTCGAGCAGGGTGTGACCCCCGAGCTGGCCGACAGCTTCGTGGAGATAATCGACGGTTGCGAAATGGCCCGTTACGCTCCCGAAAGCAATCCCGAGGCAATGGACAACCTATACAAGAATGCAATGTCTGTGATATCACGTATCGAGAGTTCGATCCGCAATGCTTCTTCAGGCCGCAAGGGTGCTGCCGCCAAGGCTGCTACATCGCTGCTGCTTCTGCTCGCGCTCGGCTTCGGCGCTTCCGCCCAGGACTGGAACGCTGCCAACGAACTCTATGCACAGGGCAACTACACCACAGCTCTCGACAGCTACCTTGCCATCGAGCAGTCCGACCTGGTGAGTGCCGACCTGTATTACAATATAGGCAATTGCTACTACAAGCTTGCCGACATCCCTCACGCAGTCCTGTACTACAAGAGGGCCCTGAAGCTCAATCCCCACCACGCCGATGCGCTCAACAATCTGGAAATAGCGCAGGCTTCCGTGCAGGACAGGATAGAGAGCGTTCCCCGCTTCATCCTGGCCGAATGGCTGGACAATTTCAAGTATTCCATGTCATCCGACGGATGGGCCTGGCTCACTGTGGCACTCTTCGTTCTGGTACTGCTTCTGCTCACCGGTTTCCGTCAGTTCGGGTCCCGCTCTGCAAGAAAGGCGTCATTTGTGTTGGCTTGTGTGCTTTTTGTATTAACTTTATGTAGTTTTAGCCTGGCTCTGAGCCAGAGGGCCGATGCTGTAAGTGACGAAGGGGCGGTAGTGATGTCGCCGGTATCTTCAGTGAAAAGCAGTCCCGGAGCGTCCGGAACGTCGCTCTTCATCATCCACGAAGGTACTGTGCTGGAGGTGAAAGACGTGGTGGGCGACTGGTATCGCGTCACTATAGCTGACGGCCGCGAAGGATGGATCCCGGCTGCTGACATTGAAATAATCTGATAAATCGATATAGAACTATGAAAAAGTTTTTATGGGTCATTCTAGGCGTCGTGCTGGTGGCGGTGCTGTATGCTTGCAGCAGCGTTGCTCTCACCGGACGCAAACAGGTGCTCCTCTATTCCAACAGTGACATAATGGCTCTCAGCGAGCAGTCATATCAGGAATTTGCACAGACAGCCCGTGCCTCTAACAATGCCGTTCTGACACAGAGGGTGAGGGTGGTCTGCAGCAAGTTGATCAATGCGATGAACAATTATTTCATCAACAGCGGCCAGCAGAATCCTATGCAGGGACTGAACTGGCATATCGACCTGGTGCAGTCTGATGAAATCAATGCATTCTGCCTGCCGAGCGGAAATATCGTGGTATATGAAGGTCTTGCTACTTTTGTGGAGAATGACGACCAGCTGGCGGCAGTGGTAGGTCACGAGATCGCCCACGCCATTGCAAACCACAGTAACGAAAGGATGAGCCGCGCCACTCTGACTGAGTCTCTGCACAAGACGATCCTCCAGGCAGCCGCTGCTTCAGGCAGGGTTTCCGATTCGCAGCTCGCGGTTTTCAATACTGCGCTCGGTCTCGGCGGCCAGTACGGTGTGATCCTCCCGTTCTCGCGCAAGCAGGAGCTCGAGGCTGACCACATCGGTCTGATCATGATGGCCATTGCAGGATATAAGGTGGAGGAAGCTCCGAAGCTCTGGGTCAAGATGGCCGAGAACGGTCAGGCAGTTCCCGAGTTTATGAGCACCCACCCCAGCGATGTCAACCGCATCAAGAATCTTGAGAAATATATGGAAGAAGCCAAGACCTACGCAAGCAAGTAGGAGAGGGCTACGTATGAAATAAAAAGACCGGCTGCGAGGCCGGTCTTTTTTGTTTTCTATTGTAACAAGTATCAGTCGAGGCTGCGGCAGAGTGCCTGGTTGGCTTCGCGCACCTTGGCTTCGTCCATCTTGAGGATCTTGCGGTCGTAGGTGAACAGGCCGTTGACCTCTGACTCGACATCGGTGGTCTGTGTGTAGATGGCTGCCGAGAATCCCTTGGGAACAAGGTCAAGCATCATCTTGGCGAAATCCACATACTGGTTGGTTACGACTTCGCTCTCGTTGAAGCTGACATATCCCCAGTTGCGGTTGCTGTTCTCGTTCCAGAGATGGCCTGAAACAGGATAGCCGATTCCGCCGTACTCGCCGAGCACATTGATGAAGCCGGGCTCGTAGAAAGTCATCTTGGGCTCCGGATAGTGATGCTGGTCGAGGATGTCTCCGGTGCGGAAATGGTTTCCGCCGCTGGCTGTGTTGACTAGACGGGTGGGATCCTTCTTATTGGTCCATTGGGCCACTTCTACCGACCTTGACTGGCCCCAGGCTTCGTTGTAGGGAACCCATACAACCACTGAAGGGTGATTCCTGAGCTGTGTCATAATCTCACCCCACTCGTGATAGTAGTTCTTCATCGACTCCTCGCTGCGGACCTGGGGGTCGTCGCCCTGCTGGATTTCATACATACTCCATACGGTGCCTTCACGGTCGCCGCTGGGCATATCCTGCCATACCAGCATACCGAGCTTGTCGCAGTAGTAATACCAGCGGTCGGGCTCGACTTTCACGTGCTTGCGTATGGTGTTGAAACCGAGGTCCTTGGTGCGCTGGATGTCGAAGAGAAGAGCCTCGTCGGTCGGTGCGGTATAGAGACCGTCAGGCCACCAGCCCTGGTCGAGAGGACCCATCATAAAGATGTCCTTGTTGTTGAGCTGCGCCCTGAGGATGCCGTTCTCGTCGGCAGCCTTTGATATCTTGCGCATTGCAGCGTAGCTGTCCACCTTGTCGAGGGTCTTGCCATTCTTGCGGAGTTCTATCTTGAGGTCGTATAGATAAGGATCGTCAGGACTCCAGAGATGCTGGTTCTCGACATTCAGGGTGACTACGGGATTTGAAGAAGGAGCCGAGGCAGAGGCAACCGTCTTGCCGTCGGCAAGCATCTCCACATATACCTCGCCTTCGGGGGTGTTGGGAACTACGGTAACCGCCAGTATCGATGCATCGATGTCAGGCACGATCGCAAGGTCCTTGATATAGCTTGCCGGCACGGGCTCGAGCCAGATTGTCTGCCAGATACCTGAGACCGGGGTGTACCAGATGCCGCTGGGCCTGCGCACCTGCTTGCCGGTAGCCATATAGCCGTCGTCGGTATTGTCGATGACTTCAACCCTGATGGTGTTGCTGCCTTTCCTGGCCGCGTCGGTGATGTCTGCCGAGAATGAACCGTAACCGCCGATGTGGCGTGCCACTTCCTTGTCGTTGATGAAGATGACAGCCTCCTGGTCGATGGCACCTGCGTGCAGAAGCAGATGTCCCTTGAGGTCCTTGCCGCTGAGCTTGAACTCCCTGGTGTAGATGAGCTTCTCATTGGGATTGAGAGTCTCGCCTACGCCTGAAAGGGCTGATTCAATGGCAAAGGGCACCAGGATCATACCTTCGCTCTTGTCGGTCCTGTAGTTCCAGAGGCCGTTCAGGCTGGTCCATTTCTCGCGGGCCATCTGGGGCCTGGGATATTCACCGTATACATCGGCCACCTTGAGATTTTCACCCCATTCGGTCATAATCCTGTCTCCTGCGGGCTGCCAGTCGTACTCGATGGCTTTCTCCTTGCAGGAAGCGGCTGAAAAGACGACGCAGCACACGGCTGCGAGAGTCAGAAAGAAATTGCGCATAAAATGATGTAGTTTTAGTTTTGCGACAAATGTACTAATTTTACTGTATAAAAAGTTCCCGATGGATATTCTCACCATAGCAGCAATAATCGCGTTCCTTGCGCTTGCCGCAATCATCTTCCTCATTGTACGCAACAACTCGCTGAAACACGAGATGAAGGCGAAGCAGAGCGCCTACGATGCCAATGTGGCGGCTATGGAGAAGAGCAGCGAGAGCCAGATCGCAGCGCTGACCCGGAGTCACGAAGCTCAGATCGCCGCCCTCAAGGAAAGCCACGAGAGCATCAAGCAGGCCCTTGAGCGCCAGATAGCCGAGACCCGCGAATCGTGGGACGAGCAGAAGCGCGTGGTGGAGCAGCAGTTCTCCGCCCTGGCAGGTGAAGTCCTCGAAAAGAAGTCCGAAGCCTTCCAGAAGGTCAACCAGGAGAAGATGGATGCCATCATCAATCCTCTCAACGAAGCCCTGAAGAATATGCGCGAGAGCGTCGAGAAGACCCGCGACCAGGGCAACCAGAACAAGGTGGCGCTCGAGAAGGCCATCGAAGAGATGATGAAGCAGTCGCAGTCACTGGGCCAGGAAGCCGGCAGGCTGGCGAACGCGATGACCACCAAGACCAAGATCCAGGGCAACTGGGGAGAGATGATCCTGAAGGAACTGCTGGACAGCCAGGGGCTGGAGGAGCACAAGCACTACGACCTGCAGTACACCCTCCGCGGCAACGACGGCACGGCCCTGTCCAACGAAGACAGCGGCAAGAACATGAGGCCTGACGCCGTGGTATATTACCCCGATGACAAATGTGTGATAATCGACAGCAAGGTCTCCCTGACCGCCTTCCTGGACTACTGCAACGCTGAGGATGACTCAATCCGCACCGAGGCTGCCAGGAAGCATCTGCAGAGTGTCAACCAGCACGTCAAGGAGCTCGCCGCCAAGAATTATGCAGGATACGTCAAGGCACCCTACAAGAGCCTTCCTTATGTCATTATGTTCATGCCCAACGAGACTGCCTTCCAGCTGGCGATGACCGAGGAGCCGATGCTCTGGAGGGAAGCCTTCAACAAAGGTGTCTTCATCACTTCGGAGCAGAACCTCATTGCTGCGCTGCGTATGATCCAGATTGCCTGGACACAGACCCAGCAGGCGCAAAACCAGGAGAAGATCATCGACACGGCCAGGATGCTGCTGGACCGCGTTTCCGATTTCAGCAAGTATATGGGAGATGTGGG
>JAGCFF010000010.1 GCA_017650285.1 Bacteroidales bacterium | reverse complement strand
TCCGCACCGAGGCTGCCAGGAAGCATCTGCAGAGTGTCAACCAGCACGTCAAGGAGCTCGCCGCCAAGAATTATGCAGGATACGTCAAGGCCCCGTACAAGAGCCTTCCTTATGTCATTATGTTCATGCCCAACGAGACTGCCTTCCAGCTGGCGATGACCGAGGAACCGATGCTCTGGAGGGAAGCCTTCAACAAAGGTGTCTTCATCACTTCGGAGCAGAACCTCATTGCGGCGCTGCGTATGATCCAGATTGCCTGGACCCAGACCCAGCAGGCGCAGAATCAGGAGAAGATCATCGACACGGCCAGGATGCTGCTGGACCGCGTTTCCGATTTCAGCAAGTATATGGGAGATGTGGGCTCCGCCATCGAGAAGGCCGAGAACAGTTACCGCCAGGCCTACGACAAACTCTCGACAGGCCGTCAGAGCATCGTGAAGGCTGCAGAAAATCTGGTGGAGCTCGGCGCACGCGCGAGCGCCAGGAAGCAGCTTCCAAAATCTTCCGGGACGGAATAGAAAACAAAAAAAGACCGGCCTCGCAGCCGGTCTTTTTTGTGTCTTAAGCTGGACTTACTTCGTCGCGTCCAGAACTCCGCGGAGGTAGCCGATCGACTCTGCCACGCCGGGCTGGGGATCGCGGCGGTTCTTCTCATATTCCATCGAGAGGACTCCCTGATAGCCGATCTGGCGGAAAGCCTTGATGATGCCTACGAGGTCCATCTGGCCGCGTCCGCATTCCCAGGTCTGACCTTCCTTGGTGGGAGCGGTCTCGTCCTTGATGTGGACGTCCATAATCCAGTCCTTGTATTCGAGGATGTCGGCAACGACGTCGTAACCTGAACGGAAAGTGTGTCCGAGGTCCATGCAGCAGCCGATGCCGAGATTCACGTCACCGACTTTCTCCACGATTGTACGGATGTCGGGGAAGGCGGCACCGTCCGGACCGTGGGTGTGGATAGCCACCTTGATGCCGGTCTCCTTGACCTTGGCGATGGTGTAGTCGAGGAGTTCATAGTTGGGAACGCCGATGAACCATTTGGCTCCGTAGCGCTGTGCATAGGCGAAAGCCTGGTCTACCTGCTCTTCGTTTCGCATATAGATAGGGCCGAGGGTGTAGCCTTCCACCTCATATTTGGCGCAGAGATCCTTGAAGATAGCCATATCTTCTTCAGAAGCGTCCAGGGGAAGCCATTTGTCCTTTACTGAGAGATAGTGTACTCCCATATTCTGCAGGAACTGCAGGGTCTGCTCGATGTCGTAGAACAGATATGAGTAGCCTGCTGCGCCGAGCTTGATGTCGTTCGAGCCTCTGGTGGCAGGATCGAACGGAGCGGATTCGGTTTTCTGCCCGCAGCCGGCAAGCGATAATGCAGCCACAGCCAAGGTGGCCAGGAACAGAGTTATTCTTTTCATAAGGTCAGTGTTAGTGATATTATAGTGTCGTTACATTCTTCCGATGGTAACAATGTAGGCAGCATAAAGCAGGATCAGGATGGCTCCGTCGATGCGGTCGAGAGTGTTCTTCTTGAACATGAACGAAGTCATCCAGAGCACTATGATGCTGACCGGAAGCAGCAGGAGGCTCACGAAACTCTGCGGATTGACGTTGAGCGGCACTACGGTACCGCTGAGGCCGATGATCAGCAGGATGTTGGAGATGTTCGAGCCCAGTATGTTGCCGAGAGCGAGCTGGTTGTTCTTCTTGGCAGCTGCGACGATGCAGGTGGCCAGCTCGGGCAGGGATGTACCCACAGCCATCATCGAGATGGCGATAAGGGAATCTGAAACGCCGAGAGCCTTGGCTATGTTGGTACCTGAATTGACGAACAGGTTGCCTCCGAGAACAAGCATGCCCAGGCCCAGCAGTATCATAGCTATCGCCTTGAACAGGCCCATAGGCTTCTCCTCGTTCTCTTCCGGGACTTCGCACGACGGACCGGCCGCAGCCTTGTCCTGCTTGAAGTTGAGCCACATATAGCCGATGAAGAGCAGCAGGAGGGTTATTGCTTCGGGCCTGATTATCCTGTTGGCCTCGCTCTTCCATATGAAGGTGTCAAGCGCGAACAGCGCCAGCAGGGCGGACACTCCGAGTGTGATGGGGATGTCGCGGCGCAGGTTCTTCCTGGTGAAGGCGATGGGGGAGATCAGGGCCGTCACTCCCAGTATCAGCAGCGTATTGACCATATTCGAGCCCGCAACGTTGCCTATGGCAATGTCGGCGTTGCCTTTCAGGGCTGCGAAGAAGCTTACGGCCAGCTCCGGCATCGAGGTTCCGATACCGACGATGGTGGCGCCTATGACGTATTCAGAAATGCCGCTACGTTTGGCAATGGACACAGAACCGTCGACAAGCCAGTCAGCTCCCAGTACGACCAGGGCAATGCCTGCTATGAAGAGAACTATGTCCATCTGTCAGACAGTCTATTTGTATTCGTCCCAGGACTTGATCTGAATGTCGTCGATCGTCATATTGCAGAACGCCGTGATGAAGGCAGAAGCGAGTCTGGGGTTGGTAATCAGAGGAATGTTGAAGTCTATGGCGGCACGGCGGATCTTGTAGCCGTTGCTCAGCTCGTGCTGCGAGAGGTTCTTCGGTATGTTGATCACGAGGTCTATCTGCTTGTCGTGGATCATCTGCAGTGCCTCGGGGCAGTCGCCGGTCTCGCTGGGCCAGAGAACCCTGTGGGCCGGAATACCGTTCTCGATGCAGTATTTGTAGGTTCCGCCGGTGGCGTAGATCTCGTAACCGTGGACGATAAGATCCCTGGTGGCTTTCAGCAGCTGGGCTTTCTGTTCGCCGGTACCGCTGGAGATGAGGATGCGCTTCTTGGGAATGGTGTAGCCCACGGCGAGCATCGACTTGAGGATGGCCTCGTCGGTGTTGTCGCCGATGCAGCCTACCTCACCGGTAGAAGACATATCGACACCGAGCACGGGGTCGGCCTTCTGAAGTCGGTTGAACGAGAACTGGGAGGCCTTGATTCCGACGTAGTCGAGGTCGAACGCACTCTTGAGAGGAGCCTCTACCTTCTCGCCGATCATAACCTTGGTGGCCAGCTCGATGAGGTTTATCTTGAGGACCTTCGAAGCGAACGGGAAGCTGCGCGATGCACGCAGGTTGCACTCGATCACCTTGATCTCGTTGTCCCTGGCAAGGAACTGGATGTTGAACGGGCCGCTGATGCAGAGTGCCCCGGCAATCTTGCGGGCAATCTTCTTGATGCGGCGGGCTGTCTCGACATACAGCTTCTGGGGAGGGAACTGGATGGTGGCGTCACCTGAATGCACGCCGGCATATTCGATATGCTCTGAGATGGCATATGCGAGCACTTCGCCCTTGGATGCGACTGCGTCGAACTCGATTTCCTTGGCGTGCTGGATGAAGGAGCTTACCACTACAGGGTGCTTCTTCGACACCTCGCTGGCAAGCTTGAGGAACTCGATGAGCTCGCTGTCGTTAGAACATACGTTCATGGCGGCACCTGAAAGCACGTATGAAGGACGCACGAGGACGGGATAGCCGACAGACTTGACGAAGTCCTTGAGCTCATCCATCGATGAAAGCTCCTTCCAGGCAGGCTGGTCGACGCCGATGCGGTCGAGCATAGCTGAGAACTTGTGCCTGTCTTCGGCATTGTCGATCATCTCGGCTGATGTGCCGAGAATCTTGACGTGGCCTTCGTTCTTCATCCTGAGCGCAAGGTTGTTCGGAATCTGTCCGCCCACCGATACCACTACGCCGTGAGGATTCTCAAGCTCGTAGATGTCGAGCACCCTCTCGAACGTCAGCTCGTCGAAGTAGAGGCGGTCGCACATATCGTAGTCGGTAGATACGGTCTCGGGGTTGTAGTTGATCATAATGCCCGTGTAGCCGGCCTTGCGGATGGTGTTGAGGGCATTGACGCTGCACCAGTCGAACTCTACGGATGAGCCGATGCGGTATGCGCCGGAACCGAGGACTATGATGGAGTTGCTGCCGTTGTCGAAGCTTATGTCGCTGTGGTCGGAGCCGTATGTAACATAGAGGTAATTGGCCTTGTCGGGATCGTCCGACGCGAAGGTGGTGATTCTCTTGACGAACGGCACGAGACCGAGAGACTTGCGGTATGCGCGGGCCTTGTCGGATGCCTCGTCCATATCGATGGTATCCTTGAAGACGAGTCTGCCGATCTGGAAATCGGAGAAGCCGTCGAGCTTGGCCTTGCGGAGAAGCTCTTCGGGCAGATCCTCGAGACGGTCATACTTCTCTATGGCGCGGGAGGTCTCCACGATGCCGTAGAGCTTGTTGAGGAACCACTTGTCGATCTTGGTGAGGTCGTATATCTGGTCGATGGTGTAGCCTTTCTGGAAGGCCTTCGAGATGACGAAGATACGGTTGTCAGTGGGGTTCTTGAGGGCCTCGTCGATGTCCGGAACCGTGATTTCCTTGTTGGCCACGAAGCCGTGGGCGCCCTGTCCGATCATACGGAGTCCTTTCTGGATGGTCTCCTCGAAGTTCTTTCCGATAGACATCACTTCACCCACAGACTTCATCGAGCTGCCGATCTCACGGCTTACACCGTGGAACTTGCTGAGGTCCCAGCGGGGGATCTTGCAGACTATGTAGTCGATCGAAGGCTGGTATATCTTGTCGGATGCAGGATTGTTAAGGTCGGTGAGGGAGTATCCGAGAGCTATCTTGGCTGCCACGAAGGCGAGGGGATAACCGGTCGCTTTCGATGCAAGGGCAGAAGAGCGGCTCAGGCGGGCGTTGATCTCGATGACACGGTAGTCTTCGCCGTTGGGTTCGTATGCAAACTGGATGTTGCACTCTCCGACGATGCCGATGTGCTTAACTATCTTGAGCGCGAGGCCTGTCAGCAGCTCGCGGTCACGGTCGTTCAGGCTCTGGCAGGGAGACACCACGATGCTCTCGCCGGTGTGGATGCCCAGCGGGTCGAAGTTCTCCATCTCGCAGATCGTAGTGGCGTTGCCGTAGGCGTCGCGCACCACCTCGAACTCGATTTCCTTCCATCCCTTGAGAGATTTCTCGACAAGCACCTGGGGCGAGTATGAGAAAGACTTCTCGGCAAGCGCGTTGAGCTCTTCCTCGTTGTCGCAGAATCCGCTGCCCAGTCCGCCGAGCGCATAGGCTGCACGAAGGATCACCGGGTAGCCTACTTCGGCTGCCGCCCTGCGTGCGTCCTCGATACTTTCGACTGCTTCGCTGCGGATGATCTTGATGTCGATCTCTTCCATCCTCTTGTTGAAAAGTTCGCGGTCTTCCGTGTCGATGATCGACTGCACCGGTGTTCCGAGGACCTTCACGTCATATTTCTCGAGAATGCCGCTGTTGTAGAGGGCGACGCCGCAGTTGAGCGCGGTCTGTCCGCCATATGCCAGAAGGATGCCCTGTGGACGCTCCTTGGCGATTACTTTTTCCACAAAATAAGGTGTTACGGGAAGAAAATAAATCTTGTCAGCAACACCTTCGGAAGTTTGTACGGTAGCAATGTTTGGGTTTATCAGAACTGTCTTGATGCCCTCGGAACGCATAGCCTTCAGGGCCTGACTGCCGGAGTAGTCGAATTCGCCGGCTTCGCCGATCTTCAGGGCTCCGGAACCCAATATCAATACTTTGTCAAAAGAGATGGTTTTCAATGGAAAGGCCTCCTGTATGTTAATTCGGGCAAAAGTACCTTTTTCGCCCTTTTTCTGCAAAAAAAGATATCAACGGTCTTTTTCAATAAGTGCCACGAGCCGGCTTACCGCATCCTGCTGGGGGATGTCTTTCTCCACCGGGGTCCTGCCCTTGTAGAGGGTGACTTTGCCCACGCCCTGGCCGACATAGCCGTAATCGGCGTCCGCCATCTCGCCCGGGCCGTTCACAATGCAGCCCATAACTGCGATCTTCACTCCTGCGAAACGCTCCGTAGCCTTGCGGACTTCTGCCAGCACGCTCTCTATGTCATACAAGGTGCGGCCGCAGCTGGGGCAGGCAATGTACTCCGCCTTGGTGAAACGGCGTCTGGCAGCCTGAAGAAGGATGTCCCTTATGTCTTCGGCTTCTTCGTCGCTCAAGGGACGGCCGGCTATGCTGCCCTGCAGCACGAAATCGTCCGGACCTCCGGCAAGCAGTCCGCTGCCGTATCTGTAGCCCGCCTTCACTATATATTCCTCGCGGCTCGCTGCATCCATCGAATCGTCCTCCATACATTTCAGAAGCATACGGGCCACTGCAATCTCATTGACAGGATCCTCGGTGAGGGAGACTCGGACGGTGTCTCCGATGCCCTGCTTGAGCAGGGAGCCTATGCCAACCGCGGATTTCATACGGCCGCTGTCGCCGTTGCCGGCCTCTGTCACTCCGAGGTGAAGAGGGAAGAGCATCCCCAGTTCGTCCTGCATCGCGCGGTACAGAAACTCGTAGGCCTCGACCATAACTTTCGTGTTGCTTGCCTTGAGGGAAAGGGTGAGGTTACTGAAATCGTTGTCCAGGCAAACCCTCAGCCATTCCATAATCGCATTGCACATCCCTAGCGGAGTGTCGCCCCATACCGATGTGATGCGCTCTCCCAGGGATCCGTGGTTCAGTCCGATTCGCAGCGCGGTGCCGTAGTCCTTGCAGACCTGCAGCAGTTCGCGGAGCTTCGCCATAGCCACGTCGTGGTCCTTGGAGAAGTTGCCGGGGTTGATGCGCACCTTGTCCGCAATGCCGGCCGCAGCGGCGATTGCCACCTCGGAATTGAAGTGCACGTCGGCCACGAGGGGAGTGGTGATGCCTTCGGAGTGCAGGGCCTTGCGGATTTCTCCCAGCGCGGTGACCTGCCTCAGACCCTGGGTCGTGAGACGGATCATCTCGCAGCCTGCTTCGGCAAGGGCTTCGCACTGTCGCACGCTGGCAGCGACATCCAGGGTGTCGGTGTTGCACATAGACTGTACGACAATCTTTCCACCGCCGCCGATGCTGACGTTACCGGCCTTGCATACGATTCTTTGCATATCAGAACAGGTGATAGAACAGCGTCAGGTTCAGGACTATGTTTCTCGGAGTCACGGTCACCCAGTACTCGTCGCTGTATTTGTTCATATTGTATATACTGCTCAGCGAGAACTGGTAGTCGCCTTCGATCTGCAGTTCGAACGGGCCGAAGATGACGGCGAAGCCGGCACCTCCCATAAGTCCGTAATCGAAACGGTTGTCGTACTTGTCCCAGCTGTCGTTCTCCTTGAGGGAGTTCAGCCTGTAGCCTGCATAGGGTCCCAGTCCGAACAGGAACCTGAAACGCGAGAAGTCGAAGTGGAACTGGGAAAGCAGCGACAGCTCCGCATAATTCAGATGTTCCGACTCCAGGTAGCCGCTGTTGAATCCCCATTCGCCGTATTTGGCCGCGGCCTGGATTCCGAAGTTGGACATCATGTTCCAAAGGGAGCTGTAGTATGTGTAGACGAGGGATATATTCTTATATGTGTTGAGCCTCGTGTCTTCCATATCGACGTTGGAAGAAATGCCGTTGAGCTGGTAGCTGCCCCTTATGCCCAGCATTCCGGTAGGCTTGAAGCGGATCTGTTCCTTGACGGTCGAGTCCTGGATGAGGATGGACAGCTCGTCTTCGGTGAAGGGGTTGAACCCTTCTCCGTTCTGCGCGAAGGCAGTGAACGACAGTAATGTCAGGATGATTGTTACGGCTGTCTTTCTCATAGCTGGAGGTCTTGCTCGATATCTGTCTGTTCAGGCAGTTCGATTATTTCTTTTCCATTCGGAAGCTTGAACGTTATCACTTTTTCCGGCTGCTTGCGCTCGAGCAGGTTGCCCGAATCGAAGATGCCGTTGCGGTTGCGGTCCTCGGTTATCCTGAAAGTGTACTGGCCGGCATTCAGGTAGGGGAAATACAGCTTGGTGTCCCTGTCTGCATTGAACTTGCGGAACACCTGCTTCTTGTCGGACGATACCAGCTCGATGATGTAGTTGGAATTGGTGATGCCCTTCACGTTAAGGGTGATCGATCCGGTCTTGTCGGTGTTGGGCAGCTCGATGTCGATGGTATTCTCCTTGTTCTTGCGGCCGTAGATGTCGCGGAAGGTGTTTTGCTTGAAGATCACCTGATACTTGTAGCCGGGCTGATAGGGCTGCGAAGACTGCAGGTGATAGACTTCGAATTCCTTTTCGTCCTTGTCGAACGAGAAGGCAATGGTGTCGCTCTGGTTCTTGGGGTTGACCGCAATGAAGAGGATGGAGTCGGTGCTGAAGCTTGAAAGCGGATCGGGGAACGTGATTGTGATGCCGTCCTGCTCCACGTTCTCGTTCTTGCACTCGTAGGATACCTTGATGAGCGTGTCGGCCTTGGCCTCGGCGCTGTTCAAGGCGGCTTTTTCCTCCTCGGTCATACTGATGGCCACGTCTTCCTTCATCATCGTCAGGTTGCCCAGAGAATCGGTCTTGAGATATTCCAGGGTAAGCAGAAGCGAGTCGGGGAGAGGGAACTGCGTGTCGACCCAGAAATCCATACTGTCCATTTCCGGAGTGAATTTCCTGGTGATGGCAGTGGAGTCGACGCCGAATATCTGGAAGGAGTTCAGCACCGTGTTCTGAGCATTGAACCGGATGAAGCCTCGCTTGTTGTCCTTGCGGCCTTTGTTCTTGATGAACTGCCGCGAAGCAGTCTCCTTGAAGAGCAGCAGCGAGATCTCGGACTTGCGCATCTCGCAGGCGAGAGTGTCCTTCATATTGAAGGATCCGAGTTCATAGATGGAATCCTGGACAATCAGCTGGGGAGTGAACAGGGAATCGCTGAAAGCGATGAAATCTTCGCCCTGGAGGTAGAGGTTGTCCTTGTCGTCGTCGCTGTATGCGTATACCTGGTATGCCTTGGGCTTGATGTTCCTGATGACGAAGAAGCCCCAGTCGTCGGTGCGGGCGGCAGCGGCGGGGAGGCTGACCATACAGGCCGAGTCGCTCAGGTCGTCGTACAATGCTACGAGCACACCCTTGACGGGAGTGAGTTTCTGGCAGTCAAGCACGGTGCCGGTGAGATACATCGAGTCGATGGAATCTCCGGTGGAGAAGGTATATGTGAACCTGGGAGCCAGGTTGCCCTCGTTGTTGTCTGCAAGGGCGTTGTTGAAGTCGATGGTGTAGGTTGTGTTCTCCGACAGCGTGTCCCTGAGCGTAACCACGATGGACTTGCCTTTGACCTTGGCGCTGGGAGCGTGTCTCGTGGGAGGGGAAAGATATATGCCGGCTGCATCCTTGACCACGGTGTACTCGTCGTAGGTCATCGACAGCTTGACATCGGCGAGCTGCATGTTGCGGGTGTTCTGCTCCGGATCGATCTTGAGCAGGACAGGAGGTATGGTGTCCTTCGGACCGCCGCTGGGGGCCGCCTTGGTGTTCGCGCAGGAGTGCGAGAAGAGGCAGCACAGTGCCGTCAGCACGATCAGTAATATGGCTGTGACGTTTCTATTCATCTTCGATATTGGTTCTGAGCACACTTTCCACGCCGCGAATATTGCCGAGCCGTTCCATCAGATGGTCCAGGTCGTCGGTGTTGTGCACATACAGGTCTATATATCCTTCAAACACTTCGTCGTGGGCCTCGATCACGATCTTTCGGATGTTGACTTCCAGGACGAGCGATATTTCCTTGGTGATTTCGTTGAGGATGCCGATACGGTCAATGCCCCTGATGGTTATCTGGGTGAGGTACGACATCATAAAGTGCTTGCTCCATTTCACCGACACTATCTTGTCTCCGTTGGTCGCGGCGAAATCGGTGAATACCTCGCAGCTGGTCTTGTGGATGGTGACGCTTCCGTCGCCGTTCACGACTCCGACCACATTGTCGCCCGGGATGGGGCGGCAGCAGTCTGCGGTATGGAACGAAATCGTTCCCTTGTCGAAGTCTTCTTCGAGGAGGTAGTCCTTGCTCTTGTCGATCTTGCCGTCGTTCTTGATGGGAGAGAGCAGCTTGATGCCCCACATCTGCACGTCGCGCTTGCGGGCGTTGCTCTTGAGGGCGTCGTCAAGGTCTTCGAGGTCTATGATGCCGATGCCTATCCTGTTGTAGAGCTCCTCCTTGTTGTTCATCTTGTAGTAGGCGATCAGCTTGCGGATGACCCTTGCCTGGAGGATGATGTTGCGTTCGGCGAGCTTCTTCTTGAGTATGTCTATTCCGCTCTGGATGTTGTCCTTGTTGATGCTCTTCATCGAGAGCAGCACCTGGTTGCGGGCGCGTGAGGTGACAAGGAAATCCAGCCATTCCCGCTTGGGCTTGGCGTTGTCGGAAGTGATGATCTCCACCTGGTCTCCGTTGTTCAACACAGTGGAGAGCGACACGAGCTTCATATTGACCTTGGCGGCGATGGCTTTGTTGCCGATGGCCGAGTGAATGTAATATGCGAAGTCGAGGGCAGTGGAGCCTTTGGGGATGCTTATGGATTCGCCCTGAGGCGTGAATGCGAACATTTCGCCGGAGGTCAGCTCTTCGTGGAAGTTGTCGAGGAACTGCAGGGCGTTGGCGTCCGGGTTGTCGAGGATGTCCTTCACTCCTTTTATCCAGGTGTCGATGTCACGGTCGCGTTCTATCGTGTCTTCCGGATGCGACTGCTTGTATGACCAGTGTGCAGCCACTCCGCTCTCTGCGATGGCGTTCATCCTCTCGCTGCGGATCTGCACTTCGATCCAGGTGCCTTCGGAAATCAGGGTGAGGTGCAGGGCCTCGTAGCCGTTGAGCTTGGGAGCGCTCACCCAGTCCCTGGTGCGTTCCGGCTTGTATCTGTAATGGCTTGTGATGAGGGAGAAGATGTGCCAGCACTGGTCCCTTTCGGTAGCATCCACATCGGTGCGCGGCTCGAATATGATCCTCACCGCATAGATGTCGAAGATTTCTTCGAAGGGGATGTTCTTCGTGGTCATCTTCTTCCAGATGGAGTAGGGGGTCTTCATCCTCTTGATGATGCGGCACTTGAAACCGGCATCCTTGAGGATCTTCTCGACAGGGGCTATGAAGTTGTCGATGATGGGGCCTTTCTCGAGCGTGGCCTTGGCGAGCATTTTCTCGATGTCGGCGTATGCCTGGGCCTCCTTGTTCTTGAGCCAGATGTTCTCCATCTCGCTCTTGATGTTGTTCAGACCGAGCCTGTGGGCGAGAGGTATGAAGATGTACATAGTCTCGCTGAGGATCTTCTCGCGCTTGTAGGCAGGCATATACTCTATGGTGCGCATATTGTGCAGCCTGTCGGCCAGCTTGATCAGCACGATGCGGGCGTCGTCGTTGAGGGTGAGCAGCACGCGCTTGAAGTTGTCGGCCTGCTGGGAACGCTCTTCTATCACGCCCTTCTCGCTGTCGAGGGCGGTCTTGATCTTGGTGAGTCCGTCCACAAGGAGGGCGATGCGGTCAGAGAACTCGCGGCGTATGTCTTCTACGGTGTAGTCGGTGTCTTCCACCACGTCGTGAAGCAGAGCCGCACAGATGGACTTGCAGCCCAGTCCGATTTCCTGAACCACGATCCTGGCCACAGCGATGGGGTGGATGATGTAGGGCTCTCCCGAACGTCTGCGCACCCCGTAATGAGCCTTGTTGGCAAAGTCAAACGCCTTCAGGACAAGCTCATACTGCTCCTGGTCCGCGCAACGCTTGAGGCTTGCGATGCGAAGCGGTTCAAACTCTCTCTGTATGAGTTCCTTGTCTTCCTGTGTAAATTCGTCAGTCTTCATCTGCGTCTGTCAATTTCAGGGTCGTACTCGTTTACGTGCTGGTAGGCATAGCTCAGATCCACTCCGAACAGGATGTCGAACCAGCATAGGTTAAGCCACATCATATAAAGGGGGATAGCGGCGATGGCGCCGTAGACGGCGTTGAGCCTTGTCACCACTATCTGCGTTTCAAGATAGAGATACTGTATCACTACGAAGCCGAGGGCAGATACCAGGGCTGCCTTGAAGCAGGCTGCGTATTTGACCTTGGCGTGAGGTATGAATTTGTACATAGCCGAGATTACCATCACCGCCAGTCCGTAGAAAATTACCCAGAAGAGGTAGGATGTCACGAAGTTGACCAGCTTCGACCCTCCGAAATATCCGATGAACCTGGTGAAGTATGTCACTCCGTAGAAGAACATCACCAGCACGAAGGGAGAGAGGATGAGGATGCTGAAATACACGATGATGCGGCGCAGCAGGTTGGCTGACTTGCCGACATCCCAGATATGGTTGAAAGAGTTCTCCACGCACAGCATCATCCACAGCACCAGCCACAGGAAAGTCAGGGAGCTGACGATTCCGAAACCGCCGCCGGACGCCATATGGACGATGTTGTTGGCCCATCCCAGCACCATATTGCCCATCTCCTGGTTGTTGATGAACAGGCCCGAGATGATCTCGGTCAGCAGCTCCAGCAAGCCGAAGCGGCTGGCGATCAGCAGGATGACGGCAATCAGCGGCACTGTGGCCATAGTGGTGAAGAAACTGAGGGCCACAGCCTCCCTTCCGCATCTGAGCGACTGGAAGTGACGGTGGGTTATCAGGATGATCTTCAGGTGCTTGTAGAGCTTGCCGCGCTTCGGACTCACTCCGGCCAGGTCGACATTCCATATACCTTCACCCAGAAAATGGGAGACGGATCTCGATATCGCCTTTATCCTGTTGACAAAACTCATATTTCACCTGCAACCAGCTCTCGCAGTTGCTCCTCAGTAATTATCCTCGTGCCGAGCTTCTCGGCTTTCTTAATCTTCTCGCCGCCCGGAGCTTCGCCTGCCACCAGATAGGTGGTATGCCCGCTCACGGACGAAGTGGTCTTTCCGCCGTGGCTCTCGATGAATTGCTTGATTTCTTCCCTCGAGACGGAGAAAACACCGGAAACTACAAAGATACTACCAGATAGCGTATCTGATACTTTTTTTGTCTTCTCCTGCTCGAATTTCAGGCCCGCCTGCTTCAGTTTCTGTATCTGCTCCAGATTCACGGGATCAGCGAACCATCTGATTATGGAGTCGGCCATTATGTCTCCGACCTCGTCGATCTGGACGAGGGCTTCACGGTCGGCCGCCATTATTGCGTCGATGCTGCCGAAATGGGAGGCAAGCAGCTTGGCGTTGGCTTCGCCGACGTGCCTTATGCCCAGGGCATAGAACACTCTGTTGAACGGAACGGACTTCGACCTTTCGAGGCTTGAGAGCAGGTTGTCAGCCGACTTGTCCTTCCATCCGTCTAGGGTGAGCAGCTGCTCCTTCGTGAGCGAATAGAGGTCGCTCAGGTGACGGATGTAGCCCTTCTCGTAAAGCTGGTCTATGGTGGCGTCGCCTGCAAGGATGTCCATAGCCTTGCGGGAGATGAAATGCACGAAACCGGATTTGATCTGCACCGGGCAGTTGTTGCTGTTGGGGCAGTAGTGCTTGGCCTGGCCTTCGTCCCTCACCAGTTCCGCACCACAGTCCGGGCAGTATTTCGGGAAGACGGGAACAGTGGCGTCGGCGGGGCGTTTCGCCAGGTCGACCTCGGTTATCTTGGGGATGATCTCGCCGCCTTTCTCGACATAGACGAAGTCGCCCACCCTGATGTCGAGCAGGTCCATCTGGTCCTTGTTGTGGAGGGAAGCCCTCTTGACAACTGTGCCTGAGAGGGGGACGGGGTCGAGATTGGCCACAGGGGTGATGGCGCCGGTGCGGCCCACCTGGTAGTCGATGCTCAGCAGCTTGGTCAGCGCCCTGTCGGGTTTGAACTTGTATGCGGTGGCCCAGCGCGGTGACTTTGCCGTATAGCCGAGCTTGCGCTGCCAGTCGAGACGGTTCACCTTGATGACGATGCCGTCGATGGCGAACGGCAGGTTCCTGCGCTCGGTGTCCCAGTAGTCTATGTAGCGGTTGACGTCTTCGATGCTGTCGACGACCTTGGAGTGCTCAGAGACCGGAAGCCCCCAGGACCCGGCGGCGGCTATCGCTTCCGAATGGGTGGTGAAGGGGAGGTCTTCGCCCAGCATATGGTAGAGCACGCAGGCAAGGCCTCTCGAGGCCACTTCGTTGCTGTCCTGCAGTTTCAGGGAGCCGGAAGCGGCGTTGCGCGGGTTGGCGAAAGGACGCTCGTCGATCTCCTCCCTTTCCGCGTTCAGGCGGTTGAAGGCCTCGAAGGGCATATATATCTCTCCGCGGATTTCGAACTCGTCGGGATAGTCGCCCGTGAGCTGCTGCGGAATGGATTTGATGGTCAGTACATTTGCCGTGACATCGTCGCCCTTGACACCGTCTCCGCGGGTCACTGCGTAAGCCAGGCGGCCGTGACGGTAGGTGAGGCATATCGCAGTGCCGTCGAACTTCAGCTCGCAGCTGTAACTGCAAGGTTCCGGGATGGTCTTGGAAATGCGGTCGCTGAACTCGGCCAGCTCTTCGCGGCTGTAGGTGTTGCCGAGCGACAGCATCGGATATCTGTGGGTGCGGGTGGCGAACTCGAAGGTCTTCTTTCCGGCGATGTCGCTGCCGACCTTCACGGTAGGTGAATCGGCCGATGCGAACTCGGGAAACATCTTCTCGAGGGATGCGAGCTCCTGCAGCATCAGGTCGAATTCGAAATCGGAAATGACAGGGGAGTTCAGGACATAATAATTGTAGTTGTGTCCGTTGATTTCCTTGCGGAGTTGGTCTATCCGCTCCTTTGCTGCTGATTTTGAAATTTTAGCCATGGCAATGTTGCAAAGATAGTCTATTTTTTCTTACTTTTGGCCCCGTTAAGAACAGCTATATTAATCAATAGAACATTATGAAAGACTCGATCATTATTCTCACCGGCGGAGGCCCCGCACCCGGTATGAACACAGTAGTAGGTACCATCACACAGGCATTCGTAGCACGCGGCTACAGAGTGATCGGTTTGCACGGAGGATACGAAGGATTGTTCCGTGAAGATGCCGAGATTGAGGAGCTGGATTTCAAGAAAGCCGACAATATCTTCAACCGTGGAGGTTCTTACCTGCGTATGAGCCGTTTCAAACCTACCCAGGAGGATTTCGAGAATAATTTCAATCTGAAACTGTTCCAGGATAACAACATAAAGCTTCTGGTCACCGTAGGCGGCGACGACACTGCATCTACTGCCAACAGGATCGCAAAGTTCCTCGTGTCAAAGCACTATCCTATCAAGAACATCCACGTTCCCAAGACCATCGACAACGACCTTCCGCTTCCGGCAAATACTCCGACCTTCGGATTCAACTCAGCCAAAGCTGAGGGCGCCCACGTTGCCACCACCGTTTACGAAGATGCACGCACTTCAGGCAACTGGTTCATCGTCAGCCTTATGGGCCGCAGCGCAGGACACCTTGCACTCCACGTAGGAGCAAGCTGCCACTATCCGATGATCATCATCCCCGAGATGTTCAACAAGACTCAGATCACAGTCGACAAGATCGTCCGTCTCGGCGTTTCAGCCATCCTCAAACGCAAGGTCCTCGGTATCCGTTACGGCGGTATCGTGGTTTCTGAAGGCGTGTTCCACGAGCTCAACGACGAAGAGCTCAAGGCTACCGGCATCAAGTTCACCTACGACGAGCACGGCCATCCCGAGCTTGGCAAGATCTCGAAGGCACAGCTCTTCAGCGAGCTCATCGAGATGAAGATGAAGGAACTCGGCATCAAGCTCAAGACCCGTCCCATCGAGATCGGTTATGACATCCGCTGCCAGACTCCCATCGCTTACGACCTTATGTACTGCTCACAGCTCGGTTGCGGCGTATACGATCTCTTCGCACGCGGCGAAACTGGCTGTATGGTATATGTGGACACCACCGGAAAGGTGACTCCCCTGTATCTCAAGGACCTCCAGGATCCTACCACCGGCAAGATTCCGCCTCGCAGGGTAGACATCGAGGGCGAGATGGCCAAGGGCATCTACAACCACATCGCACAGTACATCACAGAGGATGACTACGAGGCTGCAAAACAGTACGTCGCCAATCCTGAGGACTACGATTTCTTCAAGATCCTCAACTGGCCGTCATTCTGATAGAAGGACGATGTAATCGAAAGGGTTCAGGGTTATCGGCTCTTCGAACTTCTGGACTCTCGAGACTCCGAAATAATCATAAGCATCCTGCGGGATGCTTATTTTTATATGCTTCACTGCGTCTGAGAAATTGGCTGCGACGAGGGCGGTCCGGCCGTTGTGTCCGCGCAGGAAGGTGAAGACGCGCTGGGCGTCGAAACTCTCCGAAGAAGGGTTGGCATACATCAGGTCGAAGGTTCCGCCGTTGGCGAAGATGTCGCTTACGGCCAGGGCCGTGAGCTGGCGGTATCTCTCGTGGACTTCCTTCTGGAGGTACAGCGGCGTGTCGCGATAGGTGAGGGTGCAGTAGTCGAAGATGGAAGTGCGGCCGTCCTGCCCGCTGAATCCTTCGCTGGCCATTCCCCGCTCGCCATACTCCTGGCCGCAGTAGATCATGAAAGGCGCCTTGTTGAACAGCATAGAAACCGCAAGCGGCGCGAATGCCTTGCGGGCGTCTCCCAGATAATAGTCGGAAGCGATGCGCTGCTCGTCGTGGTTCTCCAGGAAATTCAGCATCCTGGGCTGGAGGGCGCCGAGGAACTGCCATTCGTCGGTCAGCCAGTAAGCCGGTTCGCGGTAGGTGCTGATGGCCTTCAACGCGTCATAGAAGCCTGACTTGTCGTAGAGATAGTTGAAGCCGGCCGCGGCGTATTTGATGTAGTTGCGCTTGTCGTAGACTTCGGCGATGAAGAAAGTGCCGGGGTATTGCTGCCTGACGCTGCTGATGGCCCATTCGAAGAACTCCGGCGTTACAAGCTCCACCATATCGCACCTGAAGCCGTCGACTCCCATCCCTGCCCAGTAGAGCAGGATGTCGAGCATCTTGTCCCAGGTCAGGCGGTAGTTGTAGTTGAGCTTTACGGTGTCGTACCAGTCGGTGATGCCGGGGTGCCGCGAGAAACAGTCGTTGCCGGTGGCAAGGGCAGGGTCCTCGTCGTACTGGTCGCGGCCTGCGATGTTGTGGGGCAGCTCCAGCGGCCCGTCGAGAGTGAAGAAATTGGCCTGGCTGAAGTTGTTCGTGGCGGAATGGTAGCTTCTGGCCACGTGGTTCGGCACGAAATCTATCACCACCTTCAACCCGGCCTTGTGGGTGCGTTCCACCAGGGCCTTGAATTCATCCAGCCTGAGGGCGGTGTCCACTGCGAGTTCCGGAGCCACATCGTAGTAGTCCCGGATGGCATAGGGGCTGCCGGCCTTTCCCTTGACTATCGCGGTGCAGTCGGCGGGAAACCCTTCGAATGAAGTCGCGGTGGAGTGGGCGATGATGCCGGTGTACCATATGGCACCGAGCGACAGGTCCTTCTTCAAGCCGTCGAGATATTCCTGGCTTATGTCGTTGAATTTGCCGCTGCCGTTGGTGGCATAGTCGCCGCCGGGTATCCATTTACGGTCACCCATCACACGGACCAGCATTTGGTATAGAATGAATTTCGCCATCTGCTAGAAGGGATAACCGACACCGAAATGAAGAGTATAACCGTCCCGTTTCAGCCACTGGTCGGGCCTTCGCCAGGCCTGGACGCTGGGATCGTATCCCTTGATACCCAGATCGACCCTGATGACGAGCATCTGGAGGTCGAGCCTCAGGCCGGCACCCCAGCTCAGTGCGGTGGAGCGGAGGAGGTTGTTCCAGGTGAGGACGGCATCCTCGTTCTCGAGGGAGCTCTTGTCTTCGGAATAGTGGGGGAGTTCCCAGATGTTTCCGGCATCGACGAAGACGGCGCCCTTGACTATGTTGTAGATGGGGAAACGCAGCTCGACGTTGGCTTCGAGACGCAGGTCACCGGTCTGGTTGGCGATGGTGAACGCTGTGTCGATGGGGGACATGCCCGGACCTACGGTGCGAGAGTGCCAGCCCCTGAGGCTGTTTGCTCCTCCGCCGTAGAAACGCTGCTCCAGAGGCAGTGCGTTGGAGTTGCCGTAGGCATAGCCCATACCGCCGGCCAGCCTTGTCGCCAGCGCCAGGTTCCCGGAATTGCCGAAGAAGGTGGTCCTGACCAGATTGATCTCACCGCGGGCGTACTGGGCGTAGGGAACGTTCAGTATCAGGCTCTGGCCTGCAGCGTTCTGCTTCATCAGCGGGTCCAGGGTGTTCAGCAGGTTGCCGGCCACGTTGCCCGAGAAACGGACGTAGAAATATGTTTCCTTGGGGTTCGTCGCGGTGTTGCTGGTGTAGTATGCGTTGATTCCGCCTCCGATGTCGACGTGGGTCATATAGCTGTATTGCAGATAACTGCTGCTGAGGCTCTTGAAGAAGGTGGAATCCATATCGTAGACGTTCACCACATTGGCCCTTATCGGAGTCCACTCGATGGTGATGTTCGATGTGGGGTTGAAGCTGTAGCCGTAGGACGATGCTATGATGCTCCTGTCATATTCCGGACGTTTCTGGTGGTTGTATGACAGCGAGACGTTCGTCCTGGGCAGCACCGGACCCTTGAACCATTGGGAGGGTGCGAACAGGAAACGGGGGAACGACAGCGACGATGCCAGCGAGAATTCGTTGGTGTAGGCGGGATTGCCGAACATGAACTGCCAGTTGCCGCCGACTGCCATAGTGAAATATTCGCCGCCTCCGAATAGGTTCTTGTGGGAGTATGTAACGGAAGGGTTTACACCGAACAGTCCTGTGGAGTTGACCGACCCCTGCAGGTCGAAGCCGATGCTCTGGATCTTGGAAGGAGAGAGGAGTATCGCGCAGTCGACGATAGACGAATCCCTGGGAGTCATCTCGATGTTGACGGTGCTGAAGAGGCGGTTGCTGGTAAACCTGGTGTAGGTGTTGTTGATGACTGTTTCGCTATATGGAGTTCTTGGCTCTATCAGGTTGAGATATTGGAGGAAATCGCTCTTGACCTTGAGGTTTCCTTGAGGCACTATGGACACGTTGCCGATCTCGTAGCGGGTGTGTGGCCTGGCTGCCGAAGGGCTCTCGTTGCGGGTGTAGTCCCTCAGCTCCACCCACAGCAGGGAACTGTCGCGAGTGGTGGTAGTGTCCGCGAAGAAGAAGAAATAGTTCTTGCTGAAGCCGTAGTAGCCGTTGTCGCGGTAGACTGTCGCCATCCTCTGGGATTCCAGTTCCAGGACGGATTCGGCGAGCCTGTCGCCTTCCTTGATCAGAGTCTTGACGCGGTTCCTGGCGTAGATGTCGTCCATCACGCTGTCGGCCACATTGTAGGTGATCTCCTTCATCGGATACTGCTTGCCGAGGGTGACCTCGTAGGTGACGTTGGCCCTCTTGCCTTCATAGCTGGTGGAGGCTTCGGTCTGGGAATCGTAGAATCCGAGATATTCCAGCCTGTTGTTGATGGCGTCGATGCTGGTGACGACGAGGGTGGAGTCGAAGATCACAGGCTCGGCCTTTAGCACGCTGAAGCCGATGCCGGTAGATTTGGCCGGAATCTGGGTGAGGTATTTGCTGAGGTCGGAGGACCTGACTTCCTTGGAGTTCTTGATGACTATCTTGTTCTTCGCAAGATAGTGCTGGCCTTCAGGCACCATAGACGCGAACTTCGCCGAGGCGCACGACTGCAGTCCCGCTATCAAGAGCGTTGCGGCTGCAAGCAGAAGTGTGGTCCTGAATAACTTCATATTATACAAATATAGATAATAAATCTTATTTTTGTGTAGAGTATAACCCCCTGCCATGACCAATTCCGAAATCAAGCATATCAGCTCCCTGAAATACAAGAAAGCCCGTCTGGAGGCAGGCGAGTTCACAGTCGAATCGGAGAAACTTGTGGCAGAGGCGATAGCGTCCGGGTTCGAGGTCAAACTCGTGTGTTACACCCCGGGTGATGTCGACAGCAGGATAGTTTCGCATCCGGCGGCAGTGGCTGTCGACGAGAAGACTATGAGCCGCATAAGCCAGCTCAGCAGCCCTTCTCCCGCACTGGCCGTGCTCGCGATGCCTGAATCAGTGGCAGAGGAGGAGGTGGCAGGGCTTGCCGCCGACCCCGGGGCGCTGTGCCTCGCGCTTGACGGAGTGAGGGACCCCGGCAATCTGGGCACCATCATCCGCATCGCTGACTGGTTCGGAATAGACGCGGTGCTTGCGTCGCCCGATACTGTCGAACTCTACAATCCGAAGACCATCCAGTCTACGATGGGCTCGATCTTCCGCAAGAAAGTGATCTATTGCGACCTTGTCGATGCGGCAAGGCAGTTCTCCGCCGCCGGCGCCGCAGTGTACGGGACTTTCCTCGACGGGGACAGCATATATTCCGGCAAGCTGGACCGTCACGCCCTTGTGATAATGGGTTCGGAGTCTTTCGGCATCAGGGACTACCTGTCGGCATCCGTCACGAAAAAGCTGTTCATACCGCCTTATCCGGCCGGCGGTTCGGGGTGCGAATCGCTGAATGTGTCGGCTGCCACGGCCATAGTTTGCAGCGAATTCAGAAGAATTTATTAACTTAGAAGAATGAAAGTTTAGATAGTGATATGGCAAAAGATCTGGATTTCAGTGACATAAATAAAAAAGACCTGCTGTACAAAATCGCGCACAAATACCTGCATTTTGTACATAATTATGTCTATTACAGGCAATTCAGAATCACCGGCAGGGAGAATCTGCCCAAAGACGAAGGCTATCTCATCATATCGAACCACCAGAACAGCCACAACGATGCGCTCGGCATCCTGTTCTCCACCGGGCGGAAATATCCCGTCTTCATCGCCCGCGCCGACCTCTTCAACAAGCCTGCGATAGCCAAGATAATGAAGTGGCTGGGAATAATGCCGGCCTACCGTGTGAGGGACGGAATCGACGAGCTCGGCAAGAACGAGGCGATATTCCGCGAAGCGGCCCGTGTCATCACCGAAGGCGATCCCATAGCCCTCTTCCCCGAGGCCCTGCACCAGAACGGCAGGTATCTCGGCGTATTCAAGAAGGGATTCGCAAGGATAGCTTTCGCCACCGTAGAGAACACCGACTTCAAGATGAAGCTGAAGATAGTCCCGATGGCCAACAACTATTCGGACTATTTCCGTTTCCAGTCCAAGCTCAATATGATTGTTGGCGAGCCCTTCGAGTTCGACGACCTCTACGATATCTACAAGACCCATCCCGAGCGTGCCCGCTATCTGCTCGCCCAGAGGGCGCACGACGCCGTCGAGAAGCTGATGGTCAACCTGGATGACATTCCGAACTATGAGGCTCTCGAAACGCTCTGCACGGTATATCGCAAGAACTACATAAAGGACAACAAGATCCGCCCGGCAAACAGCATCCGCAGCGAAACCGTGGCCGACCAGGCCATCGCCAACAAACTGAGGGAATTCAGGAACAGCCAGCCTGAGCAGTATGCCGGCCTGATAGGGAAAGCCCACGAATACACCGAGCTGCTGAAAGCTCTGAAGCTCAGGGACTGGATATTCACCAAGAAGCGCTTCCCCGTGGTCGGAATCATTGTCCGCACCATCCTGTGGCTGCTGTTCATCCCCGTATGGCTGGTATGCTCGCTGCTCAACGTGATTCCTTTCTTCAGCGGTTTCCTCTTCACCCGCAGGGTCAAGGACAAACTGCTGCACCCTTCGTTCCACTTCGTGGTAGGAACCCTGATAGCAGGTCCGCTGTGGTATCTCATAGTTTCGGTGGTCGTGGCCCTGGTGACCCATACCTGGTGGTACGGGCTGCTGTGCCTGATACTGCTGCCGTTCACCGTAATCATATTTTCCCGCTCGACCGGATATCTCAAGAAGCTTGTGAACCGTTTCCGCCGCTCGTCGTTCGTGGCCAAACGCGACAGGCGATTCTTCACTGCTCTTGACCTCCGCGGACAGCTTGTTGCCGGTATGAACTCGATAATGAAGAACAAAGAATAAACTATATTTCATATGGAAAGAAAAATCGTCATTATGGATCATCCGCTGATCCAGCACAAACTGTCAGTATTGAGGGAAGAGGGGACAGGAACCTACAAGTTCAGGGCTCTTGTCAATGAAATCGCTACTCTGATGGCATACGAGGCTACCCGTTACCTTCCCCTTGAAGATATAGAGGTCAAGACTCCCTGCGGAGTCGCCAAGTGCAAGAAGATCTCAGGCAAGACGCTTGCTTTCGTTCCCATCCTGAGGGCCGGCACCGGAATGCTGGACGGTGTGCTTCAGCTGATCCCTACGGCCAAGGTGGGACACATAGGTCTGTACCGTGACGAGACTACTCTCAATCCTGTTGAATACTACTGCAAGCTGCCGGCCGACATCGAGTCGAGGGACGTTTTCGTGCTCGATCCTATGCTGGCTACCGGCGGTTCTGCAGTCAATGCCATCTCGCAGATCAAGCTGCGTCACCCCAAGTCAATCAAGTTCCTCTGCATCATAGCCGCTCCGGAAGGACTGGAGATCCTGAAGAACGCCCACCCGGACGTCGACATCTTCTGCGCCCACGTGGATGACCATCTCAACGAGAAGGGCTATATCGTTCCCGGCCTCGGAGATGCAGGTGACCGTATCTTCGGAACCAAATAATACACTACGATGGCGACCTTTCTCTGGAGCGACATAGTTTTCGGCCCGATACACAGCCGCAGGGTAGGGACCTCTCTCGGTATCAACCTGCTGCCGGTGTGCGGCAAGCTGTGCACCTTCGACTGCATCTACTGCGAATGCGGCACGATGGATTCGGGGGCTCCCAGGAAGGAACGCC
>JAGCFF010000108.1 GCA_017650285.1 Bacteroidales bacterium | reverse complement strand
CGCGAATGCAGTTCCTTCGGTGTCCGGCGCCGAGCCGGGCATTTCCCGCAAACTTTCCTACTTTGCGCGCGCCGGCTGGAACTATATGGGCAAATACAATGTACAGGCTTCTTTCCGTGCGGATGCGGCCGACCTTTCGATCCTGCCGAAGCCGATGCGCTGGGGTTACTTCCCCTCCGTATCCGCCAGCTGGACGATCTCTGAAGAAGATTTCTTCGCGAATGCCAAGCGGGCTATCAATTATTTGAAACTGCGCGGTTCCTGGGGCCAGAACGGTTCCCTCGCCGGCCTTTACGGCTACCGCTACGCCAACGTGATTGCTTCGACGGGTAATTATCCGATCAGCAGCGTTTCGCCCATCTACCTCATCGGCTATGCGCCTTCTTCTTCCGGTAACGACGAGCTCAAGTGGGAGACCTCCGAGCAGCTCGACTTCGGTGTCGACATGCGCTTCCTGCGTGACCGCTTGACTTTCAGCGTCGACTGGTTCCGCAAGATGACCAAGGACCTCATCGTGACGGGTATCACGCCGTCCACCGTGGTGGGCGTCACCGCTTCTCCGGTGAATGCCGGTAACGTGCTCAACACCGGTTTCGAGTTTGAGCTCAAGTGGCGCGACCAGGTAGGCGACTTCCACTATAGCGTCAGCGGAAACCTGTCGACCCTCAAGAACCGGGTGACCTACATCCACGAGACGCTCTCTGATGGTATTGATGGCGTGGGAGTCCGCAACTATGGTACGATTACCCGCTTCGAGAAAGGCTATCCCGCCTGGCATTTCTATGGCTATCATTTTACCGGCATTGACCCGGCCACGGGCGACGCGATGTTCGAGGATCTCGACGGCAGCGGCGACGTGACGCAGGCAGACAAGATGGACCTGGGCTCCGGTATCCCGAAAGTCAACTTCGGTGTCACCCTCACGGCGGCCTGGAAGGGCATCGACGCCGTGGTCTTCCTGACCGGTGCGGCTGGCAGCAAGATATACAACTGCCTCACCGTGGTCGACTATCCGTCCAACCGCCTGAGCTTCCTCACGGAAGACCGTTGGACCCCGACCCATACCAATGGTACGATGCCGGCGGCCAACGCCTCGAACTGGCAGCAGTTCCTGACCTCCGACGGTGTCGTGTTTGACGGCAGCTATGCCAAGATCAAACAGATCCAGCTGGGTTACACCCTCCCGCAGCACTTCACCAGGAAATTCTTCGTGGACAATCTGCGTATCTACGGTTCCCTCGACGATTTCTTCACCTTCTCCAAATATCCGGGCTTCGATCCTGAGATCACGGGTACCGGAAGCGGACTCGGTGTCGACAAGGGCAGTTATCCGACCGCCAAGAAGGTCGTCTTCGGTGTAAACATCACTTTCTAATTCTGACAGCCTTATGAAAACGAGAAATATATTTTTGACTGCTGTCGCAGCGATCTGCACCCTCTGCCTGACTTCCTGCTCCAATCTGCTGGACATCCCGCAGCACGGCGTGCTGGACTATAATACCTATTACCAGACGGACGAACAGATTACGTCGGCCACTGTGGCGATGTATCTGGAGGTCCGCGGCTGGGAATACAACGTAAAGCTCTGCAAGGCGATGCTGACCGATGATTTCTGGGCCGGCGGCTCAATGCGGGGTGACAACAACAACCTGGAACACCTGAATGAATTTACTTTCGACGCAGAAGAGGATTACATCCAGAGCATGTTCACGACTTACTACACCTTGATTTACAAGGCCAATGTCATCCTGGGCCATGTCGATGAGGAAAAGGGCGCAGTGGCCCGCCAGGCTCGCGCCGAGGCAAAGGTCTTCCGTGCCTTCGCCTATTTCGACCTCAAGACGATGTGGGGCAATCCGCCGGTGGTGGACCACGAACTGGCTCCTTCCGAGTACAATGTGCCCAATGGCTCCGACGAGGAACTCTGGGGCTTGATGGAGCAGGACCTTACAGAGGCTATCGCTTCCGGCGCTCTGGTCGAGAAGAACGGTGCGGGTGACACCGATACCTGGCGTGTCACCAAACAATTCGCCCAGGCTCTCCTCGGCAAGGTCTATCTGTGGCAGGGGAAGAATGCCGAAGCTGCCGCTCAGTTCGACGCAGTGGTGAGTTCGGGCAAATACGCGCTGCTGGATGACTTCAGCCAGATTCACCGTGCTTCCCACAAGCACAACAGCGAGATCCTCTTCGAGAGCAACCGCATCCACGATGACAACGACTCTTTCCAGAACTTCTCGATGTACGCCCTGATGACCAACTGGCGTATGGACAAGATGAACTGGCCCTCCGACACGCCGATCATGAATACCGGCTGGGGCTTCCGCGTTCCCAGCAAGAGCCTGTATGATGATTTCGTGAAAGACGAAGGTGTGAACGGATACCGCCTGAACAACTCCCTCAAGACCCTGGATCAGATCAACAGCGAACTGGGCATCACGCTCAAGAGCCCTGTGATCGGCGAAGGCTACTTCATGTGGAAACTCCGCATCCTCGCTGAGGAGCGTGGCATGGGCAACGACTTTGTCTATATGGCCAATACCATCTGGATGCGTTACGCCGAGGTTCTCCTCTGCGGCGCCGAGGCCCATCTGGCCGCCGGCAACACCGCCAAGGCTGCCGAATATGTCAATATGGTCCGTGCCCGTGCCCATCTTCCCGCCAAGAATGGTGTGACGCTCGACGACATCAAGCTCGAGAAACGCCTCGAACTTTTCGGCGAAGGTACCCGCTTCCAGGATCTGCTCCGTTGGGGTGAGGGCAGCAAGATGTCCGACAACGGCAACCAGTATCCTGAACTTCAGGTGAACGGTCAGGTGAAGTATGTCGGTTGCGGCAATCCGACCTACGGCTTCAAACCCGGCAAACACGACAAACTTCCTTATCCTGCTACCGAGATCCGTCTGAATTCCAATATCGTCCAGAACCCGGGCTATTAATCGTCAAAAAACTGTCAAGAATATGAAAAAGTATATATTTCTGATCGGTTGCATGCTGCTGATGCTGGTATCCTGCCAGACGTCAGTGCTCGATCCGCTCGAGGGCGTTTTCACGCCTCCGACCGTAGGAGAAGATTTCTCCCTCGTCAGCTGTGATGCCTACAAAGTCGACGGTAAACGTTACTTCGACCTTCATCTGGGCGGCTCCGTTACGCTCAATGCCACCCTCATCGGTGATTCCTACTGCCTGACTTCCAACGCCTATACAGAGGCACCGGAAGCCATCGCCAAGAAAGGCAACTTCGTCCTCGGCAAGACCTCTGTCAACGGTACGCAGGTCGAAACCGGTACCATCACCGTGACGCAGCAGGAAGGTTCTTCCTACCGCATCAAAGCCATTCTCTTCGTAGCGGGCGGTGCGGCTTACAAACTCTCCTGGACCGGCAATCTCCACTTCGAACCCGATCCGGAACCGATGGTGCTGACAAAATTGCTGGTCGCACAGGCTAACGCCAACAACACCGTGACCTTCAAGCTGGGTACCGACGATATGAGACTCGATATGATGGGTACTCCTGAGGGCGACGGTTTCGCCCTGACAGCAGATGTCTACAGCGCCGACGGATTCCTGGCCGAAGGTGTCTATACGCCTGCTGTTGATCACGACAACGTAGGTCCCGGCCAGTACGCACCCGGTTACGAGTACGACCTGAGTGAATGGGGCATGGGTATCATGCACTGGGGTACCTGCTGGTGGGAATGGCCTACTGTCACGCACATCGACAAGGAGCCTATCACCGTCACGAAGAAAGGCTCGAAGTTCACCATCACCTGGGGCAGCGAGGAAACCTATCCGAACTGGGCTACCTTCACGGGTGAGATTCCCGAACTGACGCCGTCCGGCCCCTCTATCGAGTATGATTATACTGAATCGGTCGCTCCGATCGAAGAAGGCAGCTCGGTGATGAAACACACCATCCACATTACGGAGGGCGACGCCCTGATCGCCGTGTTCGAGTTGCTGCTCGAAGAAGGTGACAACGAACTGGCCCGCACGTATGAGTGCAAGGAATACGCTTCCGAGCCGGGCCTGGTCTGCAACGGCTACAACTTCCCTGACTGGGGCATTTCCGGCGGCTCCTTCTACATGAAGGACGGTGTCCGCGTGGACATCAATGCCGGTGAGACCCTCGAAGTGAAGAAACTGGCCAAGGGCGCCTATGAATTCAAGGGCTCCACGGGCTATTCCTTCTCAGCTGCCGGTCCGGACTATACCCCGGGCGGCGACGAGCCGGTTGTTTTCCCTGCCACGGAAGGCATCGCGCCTGTGGCTGAAGGCAGCACCGTGATGAAGCATACGGTTACGATGTTTGACGGTGATGCCATTATCGCGGTTTTCGAACTCCTGCTGGCTGACGGCGAAACGGATCTTTCGGGAACTTATGATTGCCAGGAGTATGCTTCCGAGCCGGGCCTGGTCTGCAACGGCTACAACTTCCCTGAATGGGGT
>JAGCFF010000107.1 GCA_017650285.1 Bacteroidales bacterium | reverse complement strand
TGAAGTTGCTGGGGATGTCTTCCTTGAAGAACTTCCAGCCGTCGTTGAGGGCGATGGTGTCCTTGTCGAGGCGCAGATGGTACTGCTCGTCCTCATAGAAGCCGCCGTTTGCGCTGGCGCCGTTGATCTTGATGCAGATCACGTTCTTGCCTTCCTTGAGGATGCCGTCCTTGAATGCATAGTTGCGGGGAGGATACTCGTAGCCGGTAGTTCCGACTCTCACGCCGTTGATGAAAGTCTCGTCAGACTGGGTGATGGTTCCGAGCTTGAGCAGGTTGTTCTTCGATGCTGCCTGCTCCTTGGTGAGCCAGAGGTCGTGCCTGTAGTAGATCAGGGCGCTGCCGGTGATGCCGACTTCCCTGAAATAATGAGGCAGATAGGCGGGAGCCCACTCTGAATCGTCGTAATCAGTCTCATAGTAGGCAGGGTTGACCTCCGGACGTGCCGGGGCTGCTCCGCCTGCTCCACCGAAACCGGGGAAGTTGCCGCCGAAGCCGGCACCGGGACCGCCTGTGCGGGGCTGGGGATTGCGCTGTGCCTCGAGTGCCCTTGCGTACTGGGGATAATCCTTGAGGTTGTCAGGGCTCATCCAGCTCTCGATGGCCGTGCCGCCGACTGCGCACTGGATGATGGCTACGGGCACCTGGTAGGTGTCGTAGATCCTGCGTGCGAAGAAGTAGGGCACCATAGACATCTTGAGGCAGGTCTCAGGGGTGACTTCAGTCCAGGATCCTGAGGCAAAATCTTTCTGCGGTCCGTCATAAGCGTATTTCTCGCCTACGAGGAACTCACGGATGAGAGGATTGCTGTAGTGGAGGATATCGTCGCCGTAGTTGTCGAGTGCGCGCTCCAGCGGAGTCTGCATGTTCGACTGTCCTGAGAATACCCATACGTCGCCGAACACGACGTTGTGGATTTCGATGTCATTGACTTTGATGGTGTAGGTCTTGCCGTCCCACGGAGTGGAAGGAAGGAGCACAAGCCAGTTGCCTTTCCGGTCGGCTCTTGCGTAATAGTTGTTGCCGTCGAAGGTGACGGTAACCCTTTCCTGGGGATCTGCAAAGCCCCAAATGCGTGCAGGCTTGTCGCGCTGCAGGATCAGGCCGTCGCTGAGCATCTTGGGGAGTGTGACTTTTGCGTCCAGGCTTTGAGAGAATAGCAATACAGCTACGCTCAAGGCAAACAGAATTTGTCTTTTCATAATGCGATATAAAAAGGGGGAAAAAGATTAATAAGAATGGAGCCTTTCACGGGACTCGAACCCGCGACCTGCTCATTACGAATGAGCTGCTCTACCGACTGAGCTAAAAAGGCTTTTTGCATCGCAAAAGTAACAAAAAAACTATATCTGCAATGCTTCTTTCACGGCTTCTTCGATACGGGCGCCGCGCAGGTTGCGCTTGGCCACCGTACCGTCAGGAGCGAAGAGTATGATGTGCGGAATACCGTTGATTCCGTACACGTCAGTGGGAGTGTGGTCGTCACCTACGAATATCTGTTCGTATTTGATGCCGAGCTCCTCGATGGCGACGTCGGTGTCAGCCCTTTCGTCCCATACGGGAACTCCGATGACGGTGAAGTCCTTGCCGGCATATTTGTCATACACGGCCAGGATGTTGGGGAGTTCCGCCTTGCAGGGGCCGCACCAGCTGGCCCAGAAATCCACGAGGATCCACTTGCCCTTGCCTACATAGTCCGAGAACGAAACGGGCTTGCCGTCCACGGTCTCGCCCTTGAAATCGGCGAACATACGGCCTTCGGCAGTGTTGGCAAGCTCTTCGAGGCTGGAGCGGATCTCGTTGAACGGACCGTAGTCCACTATGAAATCCGCAGCGCCCTCAAGCGCTTTGTCAAAGTCTTCGACAGTCTCGAAGTTGTAGATCATATCGGCGAGGGTGACGAATCCGATGGCGTTGTCCTTGTTGGCCTGGAAGGTGTCCATATTCAGCTTGTCGAGCCTGGCCTGCGCGTCGTCGGCGATCTTGTCCATCGCCGCTGCGAGCTCGGCTCCGCCCATACTGCCGCTGAGTTCCCTGGCTTTTGAGGAATAGTCGTTGAGGATGCCTGCCACTGCGGTGTTGTAGGCGGCCAGGGCCTTGTTGAGGGCCCCGCCCTGCACCTTGCCGGCATCGAGGTCGACGGCTATCGTGCCCGCCTCGGGGATGAACATCACCGCACCTGCATTGTCAGGCACGCCGCCGGCCACCAGGATGATATTCTTGATGGTCTCGACAGATGCCGGGCCGGTGAAAGTGAATTTCCCGTCGACAATGCCGACAGTGTCGGTCTGCTGGGTGATGTTGTCCGCAATGAGCACGAAGTCGCCGGTGCCGATGGCAACCGGATCGACCGTACCCTTGACAGTGTATGTCTTGCCGCCGCAGGAAACGAGCAGTGCGATGGCGGCTATGGCAATCAGAAGTTTCTTCATAGACAGGAAGCTTTACCAGGCCAGGGCGCCGGCGCCGAGGATGGCTGCATCAGACTCTTTAAGTGCCGAAGGAATGATGGAAATCTTGTCTTTCCAGATGGTCAGCAGGTTGGCGTTCATAGCTTCGCGCATAGGCTTGAAGATGAATTCGCCGGCCCTTGCCAGACCACCGAAAAGCACGATGGCTTCGGGAGCGCTGAACGCTACGAAGTTGGCGCAGGATTCACCGAGGATCTTGCCGGTGTAGTTGAATACGTCTATGGCGAGCTGGTCTCCCTTGACGGCAGCTTCATACACGTCCTTCGAAGTGATTTCCTGGATAGAAGCCAGCGAGCTGTCAGAATATTTGCCGCTTTCGAGCCACTCGCGTGCAGTCTTGGCGACACCGATGGCAGAAGCGTAGGCCTCGAGGCAGCCGTCGTGGCCGCATCCGCAGCGGCGTCCGTTGTGACGCACCGCACGTGTATGGCCGAGCTCTCCCGCAAAGCCGTCGTGGCCGTAGACGAGAGCGCCGTTGATGACGATGCCGCTGCCGACACCTGTTCCCAGGGTCAGCATGATGAAGTCCTTCATTCCGCGGGCCGCGCCGTAGGTCATTTCACCGACAGCAGCTGCATTCGCATCGTTGGTCACGGTGACGGGGATGTTCAGCTTCGACTCGATGTACTGCTTCAGGAACACCCTCTTGCCGTTTGCCCAGGGCAGGTTGGGGGCGTCCTCGATCATTCCGGTGTAGTAATTGCCGTTCGGCGCACCGATTCCGATACCCTGGATCTGGTCAAGCCCTATGTTGGCTGCAAGACTCTTGATGGTGTCGCATACCGAATCCATGAATTTCTCGCCTTCGTCGGGGCCGAATTTTGATGAAATGACTGTCTGTGCGGGAATCTCTCCGCGACGGTCCACGATGCCGATCTTTGTGGTCTGTCCACCGACATCTACGCCAACTACATATTCTTTATCCATAATTAATCTATTTTAATGTCCTTGTTAACGTTCTTGCTGCCCCAGAGAGCATAGTAGAGCAGGTATGCGAGCATTGCGA
>JAGCFF010000106.1 GCA_017650285.1 Bacteroidales bacterium | reverse complement strand
GTTCATAGCGATGTGCTCTGCTATGGGTCTAGAAGGCATCGGCCAGCAGCTCGACACCGAAGAGATCAACCTCAAATGGTTCGGCCCCTGGTACACTCCCTTCGCAGCCAACCTCCAGATGATTTTCTACAAGAACAAGAAAGGCGGCGACATCCTCGTTAAGTTCCTCGTGAACGAACGTGAGACCGCCCTTATGGGAGTACAGCCCGTCACCGGCCCCTACTACCGCTGGAGCGACGTCCGCAAGAAATTCACTTCGCTGAAATACTAGGCAGCCTCATATTCAATCGTCAAGGATGATTTCAATACAATAGTATAAATCATCCAATGATGAATAGAGCACGCTCTTATTGACCTCCTCCTTGACCTCCACCTCATTGCCATCGACAATAACCTTGGTGCATTTGGCATAGTGTATTCTGCCAGGTGATTCTGGTTCTTCCCAATATGATTCAATGATATGCTGGATGTTGTCTTTAAATACAGCGGGGAAGGAAATCCTGTAAGTCAAAGGATTTTGCAGGCCTGAAGCAATACGACTTCTATAGTCACTAGTTAATAAATAACTCTTGTCATCTTGATCATATGCTAACTGCAAATACGGATGACAATGCGTTCCCTCGTAACGTCTAACTGTCCATTCGTCTGGATTAATTGTCTTGATATCGTAAGTATATAGTTCGGGGTTCAACACAAAGCCACGTTGCAAATAATCATCATATAATGGGCTTAACATATCATTGCCTGATGCAGTTTTAATACTAATAGCGAAAAGGTATCTATATTGTTCCAAAATCGGAAGGCCTGAAGTCGGTTCATGTTTTCCACACGAAGACAATGAAATGATCAATATGGCAGCCAACAATATATATCGCAGTATTCTCATAACAGTTTAAAGTGAATTCAATTTAGAAGTAAAAAGGGGAAGTTCACAGATATAAATACTCGCTTTGTTTTATTCCCTGATCGCTTCGAACGCCTGGTCCAGGTCGGCGATGATGTCGGCGGGGTCTTCGAGGCCGACTGAGAAGCGGATGAGGTCGGGCTGTACGCCTGCGGCTATCAGCTGCTCGTCGGTGAGCTGGCGGTGGGTGTGGCTCGCCGGGTGAAGCACGCAGGAGCAGGAGTCAGCCACGTGGGTCTCCATATTGATGAGCTTGAGGCTGTCCATGAATTTTATCGAGCGGTCGCGTCCGCCCTTGATGCCGAAGCACATCACTCCGGTGGTGTAGCCGTTGCGGCTCTGCTTCATTGCAAGTTCGTGATATTTGTCGCCGGGAAGGCCGGGGAACTTGATCCAGGCCACTTCCTCGCGGCCCTGGAGATATTCGGCCACCTTGAGGGCGTTCTTGCAGTGTCGCTCCATACGGGCTGACAGCGACTCGAGGCCGAGATTCAGGATATATGAGTTGAAAGGCGACGGAATGCTGCCGAAATCGCGCATCAGCTGGGTAGTGGCCTTGGTGATGTAGGCACCCTTGCCGAAGGCTTCGGCATATGTCAGGCCGTGGTATGAAGGGTCAGGCTTCGTAAGGCCCGGGAACTTGTCGGCGTGGGCCATCCAGTCGAAGTTGCCGCTGTCGACGATCGCGCCGCCGACAGACGAAGAGTGGCCGTCCATATATTTGGTGGTGGCGTGGGTCACGATGTCGGCACCCCAGTCGAAAGGCCTGCAGTTGATGGGCGTGGGGAAGGTGTTGTCGATGATCAGCGGAACGCCGTGGCTGTGGGCCACGCGGGCGAACTTTTCGATGTCGAGAACATTGACCGAAGGGTTGGTGATAGTCTCGCCGAAGAGCAGCTTGGTGTTGGGCCTGAAAGCAGCGGCGATCTCATCTTCAGAAGCGTCGGCGTCGACGAAGGTCACGTCGATACCCATCTTCTTCATAGTCACTGCGAAGAGGTTGAAAGTGCCGCCGTAGATGGTGGAGGCGCTGACGAAATGGTCGCCGGCTTCGCAGATGTTGAAGATGGCGTAGAACGAGGCTGCCTGGCCGGAAGAAGTGAGCATCGCTGCCACACCGCCTTCGAGAGCCGCTATCTTGGCAGCCACGAAGTCGTTGGTCGGATTCTGGAGTCTTGTATAGAAATAGCCCGGAGTCTTGAGGTCGAAAAGATCGGCCATCTGGGCTGTTGTTTCGTATTTGAAAGTGGTGGTCTGATAGATGGGCATCTGACGGGCTTCTCCCGTCTTGGGGTCCCAACCTGCCTTGAGGCATAGGGTGTCGGGGCTGAACCCTTTGTTATTCTCTTGCATAGACACGTTATAAACAGTTTCCGCAAAGGTAAAAAATCGCGTCAATATTGCATCATATCAAGTTTTTCTTCTATCTTTGCAGCCGGTTATGAACAATTCCGTGAATATTTCAGTCTTCATAAAGCCCATGCGAATGCATCGCTAAACGATGCTTTCGCTTCCCTCATACCAAATCCTTGCGGGGTCGGGAATACCCCCGGAACAATTCTGAACCATTCCCACAATCCATCCAATCTGAAATATTCAAATGCTAGAATACAATTATATCCATAAAGGCAAATTCAATCTTGAAGCCGGCGGTGTGCTTGAAGATATCAACATCAGATATCATACAAGCTGCGAAAGCCCTGAAGGAAAGAAGGTTATATGGATATGCCACGCCCTGACCGCCAATTCCGACCCGTCTGAGTGGTGGGACACCCTTGTCGGCCCGGGGCTGCTGTTCGACACAGACAGGTATTTCATCATCTGCGCGAACATTCTCGGCTCCTGTTACGGCACCACCGGCCCGAGCAACTACGCCAAGGCTCCGATGCGTCAGTTCCCCCTGGTCACCATCCGCGACCTGGTGGCTGCACACGAGCTGCTGCGCAAGCACCTCGGCATAGAGAAGATCGACTTCCTGGTGGGCGGCAGCAACGGCGGATTCCAGTCGATTGAATGGGCCGTGAGCAATCCTGACGTCATCAGGAACCTCTGCCTTCTGGCCACCAGCGCCATCGTGAGCCCCTGGTGCACCGCAACCCTCGAGGCACAGCGTATGGCCATCCTTGCCGACGCCACTTTCGATGAGCAGAAAGACCTCCACGGCGGAGCCGCTGGCCTGGCCGCAGCGCGCAGTATGGCTCTCACCACCTACAGAAACTACGACGGCTACACAAGGACCCAGTTCGAGCAGGATCCCGACTTCCTGCTGGCTCACCGTGCGGTGACCTACCAGCAGTATCAGGGGCAGAAGCTTGTGAACCGTTTCGACGCATACTCATATTTCTCCCTTACTCTCGGAGTCGACACCCACAATGTGGGACGCGGACGCGGAGGCGTGGAGGCTGCGCTCAAGAGAGTGACGGCAAAGACCCTCTGCATCGGCATCGACAGCGACATCCTCTTCCCCGTGAAGGAAAGCCAGCAGATTGCCGAAGGAGTCAGGGACGGAAGGCTCGAGGTCATCACCTCGGATTTCGGCCACGACGGCTTCCTGCTGGAGTACCGGCAGATCGGCGAGGCCATAAGGAAACATTACGAACTTTTTAAATGACACATATATGCAGATTCTGAAATTCGGCGGAACATCGGTAGCCAATGCCGAGAACATTAAGAAAGTTGTCGAGATCGTCCTTGGCGAACTCGAGAACGACAAGACTGTTCTGGTTTCTTCAGCCATCCACGGAGCCACCGACGCCCTCATCGAGATCGGACAGAAAGCCGCAGCAGCCGACGTCAGCTACAAGGACGAGCTCTCACAGCTCGAGAAGACCCATTATGACATAGTCGAAAAGCTCCAGATGGAGGATTTCGGCACAGCCCTGATGGCCGACCTCGGCGAACTCTTCGACGAACTTCGCGGAATCTGCGACAGCGTGTTCCATATCCGTGAGATCAGCCACTGCACGATGGACTGGATAATGAGCTTCGGAGAGCTCCTTTCCACCAAGATACTGGCTGCGAAATTCACCTCCATCGGCATCAACTGCAAGTGGATGGATGCCCGCAAGGTCGTGAAGACCGACTATGACGGCAGCAAGAACGTGGTCGACCAGGATCTGACTGCGTCACTTATCGAAAACGCCTTCAAGGGCTGCCGAGCCAAGCTGGTCATCGTTCCCGGATTCGTGGCAAGCGACAAGGAAGGCCGCGTGACCACCCTGAGCCGCGGCGGCGGAGACTATACTGCAGCAATCGTGGCCGCTGCGCTGTCTGCCCGCAAGCTCGAGATATGGACCGACGTGAACGGTATGATGACTGCCGACCCGCGCATCGTGCCGGGCGCTATGACCATCGAGAACATCTCCTACCGCGAGGCTCTCGAGCTGTCACACTTCGGCGCCAAGGTCATCTTCCCTCCGACCATCCAGCCCGTCGTCAGCAAGGGCATTCCCATCATAGTGAAGAATACCTTCGACCCGCACGGCAAGGCGACCCGCATAGAGCGCAACCCGCCCGAGGGATCGAACTTCATAAAAGGCATCTCGAACAGCGACAACCTCGCACTGCTGTCGATGGAAGGCAGCGGAATGGTAGGCGTGCCCGGCTATTCCAGCAAGCTCTTCGAAGTGCTCAGCGCCAACTCCATCAACATCATCCTCATCACCCAGGCGTCTTCGGTACACACGATGCTGGTGGTGATCTCCGAGAAGGATGCCGAAGTTGCCAAGAAGGCCGTGGACGAGCGTTTCGCCTATGAAATCAGTCTCGGCAAGCTGGAGCCCCTCAAGGTTGAGACCGGATATTCCATCATCAGCCTCGTGGGCGACGATATGAAGAACCACGCCGGAGCCAGCGGCAAGATGTTCGAGGCTCTCGGACGCGAAGGCATCAACATCAGGGCCATCGCCCAGGGTTCTTCTGAAAGGAACGTTTCGGCAATCGTGGCCACCGACGATGTGGAGAAGAGCCTGATCGCCATCCACGACGAGTTCTTCTACGAGAGCCAGAAACCTCTCAACCTGTTCATCATCGGCTACGGCAACGTGGGCAAGCAGCTCATCGACGTCATCAACCAGAACGGCAAGGCCATAAATATCGCCGGCATCTGCAACACCCGCAACCGCTATATGTGCAAGAAGGGTGTGGATGTCACCAGGATAGCGGAAGTTCTCGGCGCGAAGTCGGACCGCCGCACCAACATCAACGACTTCATCAACGACGCCATCGAGATGCGTCTGCCGAACTCGGTGCTGGTGGACTGCACATCCGACAAGGCTCTCGCCAACTTCTATCCCGGCATCCTCCAGAGCGGCATCGGAGTGGTGACCTGCAACAAGATAGCCAACTCGCAGGATATGGCCCTCTACCACCGCATCCGTGCGGCCGCAAGGGGCGGCAAGGTGCCTTTCTATTACGACACCAACGTGGGTGCGGCACTGCCCATCCTCAAGACCATAAGCCTGCTCCAGTCGTCGGGCGACAAGGTGGAGAAGATCGAAGCCATCGTTTCCGGCACGCTGAACTACATCTTCAGCGAATATTGCAAGGAGGGCTGCAAGGACAGCTTCGAGGCCATCGTGCGCCGTTCGAAGGAACTGGGCTATGCAGAGCCTGACCCCCGCACCGACCTGCAGGGTACCGACGTGCTGCGCAAGGCCATCATTATGGCCCGCGAAGCTGGAGCGGAGATCGAAGAGTCCGACATCAAGATCGAAGGCTTCCTGCCGGAAGAGTGCCTCAAAGGCGACGTGGACAGCTTCTTCGAGGCCCTCAAGCGAAATGAGGATTATTTCAGCGGCCTGAGGCAGAAGGCGTTCGCCGCCGGTGCCAAGCTGAGGTATGTGGCCAAGATCGAAGGCAACGACGTGGTGATCGGCCTTATGGAGATCGATTCCGAGCATCCTTTCTACAACTGCGAAGGCACCGACGCTGCCGTTTCGCTCAGCACCAAGCTCTATCCGACCCCCATTTTCATCAAGGGTGCCGGCGCAGGAGCAAGGATCACCGCCGAAGGCGTGTATGGAAACATTTGTGAATGCAGATAATTAAGAAACAGATCATAATATGAAAAAAGTCAAAGTAGCCGTCGTAGGCGCGACCGGCCTCGTAGGAACCAAAATGAGGGAAGTGCTCGAAGAGCTTGACTTCCCGGTGAGCGAACTTGTACCCTGTGCATCGGAGAAATCAGTAGGAAAGAAAGTAAGCTTCCAGGGCAAGGAATACACCGTGGTGAGCCTTGAGGACGGAGTGGCCGCGAAGCCCGACATCGCCCTGTTCTCAGCAGGAGCAGGCGTTTCCAAGGAATGGGCTCCCAAGTTTGCCGCAGTTGGCTGCAAGGTTGTCGACAATTCCTCTTGCTGGAGGATGGATCCTTCCGTTCCCCTTGTAGTTCCCGAGATCAACGCGTCGGCCATCGGCCCTGACGACTACATCATCGCCAACCCCAACTGCTCTACGATACAGATGGTGCTGGCTCTCGCGCCGCTCCACGAGCGCTACAAGATCAAGAGGATAGTGGTATCGACCTACCAGTCAGTCACCGGAAGCGGAATGAAAGGCATCCACCAGATGCTCCGCGAGCGCGGCGAGCAGGCCCTCGACCTTCCCAACGCATATCCTCACCAGATAGACCGCAACATCCTTCCCCACATCGACGTGTTCCTCGACAACGGCTACACCAAGGAAGAGATGAAGATGGTCAACGAAACCTGCAAGATTTTCGGCGACGACAGCATCAAGGTTACCGCCACGACTGTCCGCGTGCCCGTGACCGGCGGCCACAGCGAGTCGATCAACGTGCAGTTCGAGAAAGACTATGATCTCGACGAGGTGAAAGCCATCTACGCCGAGGGCAAGGCTCCGAGCTGCGTGCTCTGCGACGACCCCGCCCACAACGTATATCCTATGCCTCTGGACGCTTTCGGAACCAACGACGTGCTGGTGGGAAGGCTCCGCAGGGATTTCTCGGCCGAGAACTGTCTCAATATGTGGATTGCAGCTGACAACCTGCGTATCGGAGCTGCAACCAATGCTGTCAGAATAGCCTTCGCTCTCTTATGATTATAATGAAATTCGGCGGCACATCCGTAGCTGATGCGACCGCAATGCTGAGAACAATATCGATAGTCGAATCGAAGCTTCAACAGAAGCCGGTGATGGTGGTTTCCGCCTGCGCCAAGGTCACGGATGCTCTCTACAACGTGATACACCTTGCAGAAGCCTGCAAGCAGGAGGAGGCTTCAGATGCCATCGCCGCCCTCAAGGCCCGCCATATGGGCATCGTCGATGACATAAACGCCACCCTGCCGGAAGTCAACGAGCGCAAGGACCGCGATGTCCGCGGCAAGATCAACCGCATCTTCACCACGCTCGAAGAGCATCTCGGCGAGGGCAATATGAGCGAATGCGACAAGGCGATGATCATTTCTTCCGGAGAATACCTGTCTTCGACCATCATAGCCTATGCAATGAATATGCGCGGCACCAAGACCAACTGGGTCGACGCCCGCAGGATGATCATCACCGACGACGATTACCTCAAGGCAAATCCGAGAATGGAACTCCTTGAAGATTATGCCCCCAGGGTCGTGAATGAAGCATATGCCAAGTTCTCCACGATAATCACCCAGGGCTTCATCGGAGCCACAGAGGATGGCAAACCCACCCTTCTGGGCCGTGGCGGATCGGACTATACCGCATCGCTGATAGGTATGGCCATCGACGCCGACCGCATCGAGATATGGACTGACGTCGACGGAGTGAGGACAGCCGACCCCCGCATCGTCAGCAACACCAGGGGCCTCAACAAGCTGTCGTACGAGGAAGCCACCGAAATGGCCCGTTTCGGCGCCAAGGTGCTCCACCCGCTGACCCTCGAGCCCGCCCAGAAGAAGAACATTCCGGTGTATGTGCTCAACTCAATGAATCCCCAGAACGAGGGTACTGCCGTGCTGAGCCGCGCCTGCGTGTTCGACGGCATCAAGACCCTGTCGTACAAAGAGAATATCCGCGTGATCAACATATACTCTATGAAAATGATCAACACGGTCGGTTTTATGGAGAAGGTGTTCAAGACCTTTGCGAAGCACAATGTCTCCGTCGACCTGCTGAGTTCATCCGAGGCCAGCATCACCGTCACTGTCGACGCCAACCAGAACGTGGAGGGCGCCGTAAAGGGGCTTTCGACCTTCGCTGACGTGACCGTGGACCGCGACAAGGCCCAGATATCGATCATCGGCAAGAACATCATCGGAGTGCGCGGCCTGCTGGCCACCGTCTTCAATGCCGTGATCGACAGCAAGATATATATGATATCCCAGGATACCACCTATCTGAACCTCAGCATCGTGGTCGACCGTCCCGAGATGGCCGACGTGCTGAAGAAACTTCATCAAAATATATTCGAGAGTGGAAATTTTAATTAGCGGATACGGAAAGATGGGCCACATCATCGAGAAGATGGTGCTGGAGAGAGGCCTGCCCTATGCCGGCTGGAGCGAGGCTGTGACCGAGACCCCTGCCGAAGTGGCCAAGAACTGTGTATGCATCGATTTCACCACGCCCGACGCCATCAGGGCCAACTACCGCTTCATTGCGGAGAACTTCGGGGCTGCGGTGATAGGAACTACCGGATGGAACGACATCGAGGCCGAGGTGAAGCAGTATTTCGCAGTGCAGGGCACCACGCTCATCTATGCTTCGAACTTTTCGATAGGAGTGAACCTGCTGTTCGCTGCGGCAGACAACCTCGCCAGGATGGCTGCCCGCTTCGGCGGATACAGGACATCCATCGAGGAAATCCACCATATCCACAAGCTGGACGCCCCGAGCGGCACGGCCAAGAGCCTTGCGGCGATAGTCGACGCCCAGATGGGCTGCCAGACTCCCATCGAGTCGAAGCGCATCGGCGAAGTGCCGGGCATCCACACTCTCACCCTGGAGAGCTCCTGCGACAAGATAACCCTCAGTCACGAGGCATACTCGCGCGAGGGCCTGGCTGCCGGAGCCATCGAAGCCGCCCTTATGGCCCAGAAGGTAAAAGGCGTATATGAATTCAAGGAACTTATGTTCTCCGACAAAATATGAAAAGACTTGACATAAAAGGCTGCGGCACCGCATTGATCACTCCCTTCCGTGACGGAAAGGTGGACTATGAGGCGCTTGCGGCATTGGTCGACAGGCAGGTTGCCGCAGGCATCCACTTCCTTGTTCCGCTCGGGACCACGGCAGAGACTCCGTGCCTCAGCGACGAGGAGAAGGTGGAGATCCTCAAGGTCTGCCGCGCCCACGCTCCCGAGCTCACGCTGCTCGTCGGAGCCGGAACCAACTCACTCACAGGCACGCTGCGCAACATCGACCTGCTGGCTCCCTACGGGGCCGACGCCTTCCTGATCGTGGCGCCCTACTACAACAAGCCCACGCAGAACGGCCTTTACGAATACTTCAGCGAAGTGGCATCCCTTTCTCCCAAGCCGGTCGTGCTCTATAACGTCCCCGGCCGCACCGGAGTGAACATCAGCGACGCCACGACGCTCAGGATAGCAGCCCTCGGCAAGGTGGCTGCCATCAAGGAGGCCAGCAGCAACTACGCACAGATATCCCGCATAATCGCCGGAGCTCCCGAAGGATTCCAGGTGTTCAGCGGCAACGACGACGAGACCCTCTCGCTTATGGCTTCCGGAGCTTCCGGAGTCATCAGCGTGGTTTCGAACATCGTTCCCGACAAGATGGCCGCCCTTTGCAACGCCATTATGGACAATGACTATACTACAGCCAGAGAGTTGTACCGTACCCTGCTCCCCCTCTGCAAGAGCTGCTTCGCAGAGAGTAATCCCATCCCCGTGAAAGAGGCTCTCGCCCAGATGGGACTCATTCACAACGAACTCAGGCTTCCTCTGACCAAAGCGACAGAAGCGACAGCCGAACTTATGAGAAAAACATTGAAAGATTTGAACCTGATATGAAAAAGATCCGCGCTGCCGTAGTCGGCTATGGTAATATTGGAAAATACGCTCTCGAAGCGCTTCAAGCTGCAGAAGATTTTGAAATCGCCGGAGTGGTACGCCGCAATGCATCGGACGTTCCGGCTTCCCTCGCAGGAATTCCCGTAGTGTCTTCCCTCAAGGACCTCAAGGACGTTGAGGTGGCAATCCTGGCAACTCCTACCCGCAAGGTGGAGCAATATGCACTCGAGGCCCTGTCACTCGGCATAAGCACCGTCGACAGCTTCGACATCCACACCAAGGTTCCTGCCCTGCGCAAGACCCTCGGCGAAGCCGCCCGCAAGGCCGGCAAGGTGTCCATCATCTCCGCAGGCTGGGATCCGGGTTCAGACTCTATGGTCCGCGCCATACT